>DTYX01000337.1 GCA_012961655.1 Candidatus Poribacteria bacterium | reverse complement strand
TAATTATTAATCGCTCAATTTATCAATGTGTGTAGCTGAATGGAAGGTTGCTCTCTCATCCTTCCATTCTTCCATCCCCACATCCTCCTAATTTTAATGATTTGCTACACTCTGCAATAAATAGAGCGTTATTAATTAAAGGTCAGATTAGCCAGTTTCTCCTCTGGCAAATATTCTGCCAGCATCTGTTTTACCTGTGCGGCTTTAACGGAACGGGCTGACAAAATCAACGCGCTCTGCGGTGTTCCTGCTTCCTTCCAAGCTGCCTCAAACTCGGAATATTTCATTTCGGCAGTCTCTTTTCGGAAAGGATTCGTCAATGTCATCTGTTCACCTTCGTCTTTATAAGCCGTTACCGCCAAAAATTTCTGGACGCCTTCAGCGGTTTTGATAATTACAATTGGGGCTTTCTTCGATGCGACAAGAGCTTTTAAATGCTCCAGCTCAAAATTGGTTATCAATACGCCTTGAAGCCTTTGTTTTACAGATTCCTTCTTAAGTTGTACAAGGGAAAATTCACCCGATTGGTCGCTTGGAGCTAACCTGCGCATAGCATTTTCTATCTGCTGAAACGCCGCGATGCTGTTAGCTTCAGGGGGAAGCTTTTGGGCTTCTTTTTTCGCCACAGTTGGCGGCGCCTCGGTAGTTTTGACTTCCGGCTTTGTCAAAGGCTCTGATGATTCTAATACTTTCAATACAGAACAGCCAGAACTTACAATGGTAACAATTGCTATTAGACAAAGAACCCTTTTCATCTTAACACCCTCCTTTCATTTAAACGTTTGGTATAAATTATACCAATTTGCAATTTATCGCTTAATTTTAGACTGCGTAATGCGTAATATGTAATACGTAATTTAGCGCCCACCACTCTACCACTCACCACATCACCCTTTCCTTCCTTTCCCACACACCTTCTGCTCTCTGCCAAAGTCAGGTGAAATAGCGCCATCGGTCAATAATCCCAAGCATCCTGATTCAACTCGCCTGAGTAAATAATCCTCGCATCACCTTCCAAGCGGACATTCGTTACAGCTTTATCTTCAATGTCAAAGTAAATGGTCAATACATAACCGCCAGCGGTGTGCATTGCAACAGGCGGAGTAACTTTTCCCAAGAACGCGCTGACCGCAGCCGCAGCAATTGCGCCTGTACCGCAAGCAAGGGTTTCATCTTCGACACCGCGTTCATAAGTTCTGATGTCTATTGCGTGTTCATCCCTGACGCGCGCGAAGTTAGCATTAGTGCCAGCGGGTTTGAAATCATTGTGATATCGCGTTTGCCGTCCCAAATTAAACACATCGGTATTTTCCAAATCATCTACGAAGAAGACGACATGCGGCACTCCGCTGTTAGCGAAACATACTTCGTAAATGCCATCTTCCAAACGCAGAGGAAAATTCAACCGCACGTCCGCTGGGTCACTCATGGACACCATCACATTGTCACCGATAATTTCGGCTTCATAAATGCCCGCCTTCGTTTCAAAACGCATCTTCTCCGATGCGATACCGTGTACATAAGCAAACTTCGCGATACAGCGAGCGCCGTTGCCACAGGTCTCAGCTTCGCTGCCATCTGAGTTAAAGTAGCGCATAGAAAAATCAGCAACGTCGGAATCTTCTAACAATAACAACCCATCAGCGCCGACTGACACACGTCTGGCGCACACTTTGCACACTTTGATGACAAAATCCATATTAGGAATAACGTTATAACGGTTATCAATGATTACAAAATCGTTTCCAGCGCCGCTTAGTTTCATAAATGGTATCTTTGTCATATCTTTACCTCACCTTCAAACTTTATTATTCTTCCCAGAAAGCGCTAAAGCTTTAGTATAATTCCCTGCCATCTTATAGCATGATGCCGCGCTTACCAGGAATAGCGCCTGATGTCGTTCCGTTCCATCCACACCCAATTCTTCTGCTAAATCGTGAGTTGCCCACCGTGCGCGTTCCTCATCTTCTGAAGCAAAATTGGGCACTTCCTCTAATGATTTGTCGTTCCTTCTGTTCGCTCTGCTCACCGACGATTTCGTCTTTCGGCTTACCGATATTACCTTCATCCCAATCAAACATAGAAAATGTCTTGTTCTCCTAGTAAAATCAAAACAAAAACTTTGGAATTGATTCTCCTTTAACCAAATCTTGATATGTCTCTCTTTCACGTACAATGAAATATTGGTCATCTTTTACCAACACCTCCGCCGCTTTAGGGCGCGAGTTGTAATTTGACGACATTGTAAAACCGTAGGCGCCCGCTGTGAATAATGATAAATAGTCTCTCTGTTGTACTTTTAAAACCTTTCTTTCTTGCGCGAAGAAATCGGAAGACTCGCAGATTGGACCGACGACATCGACCACCTCTTCCTCATCGGAAGTTATTTTTATGGGCTTTATCCGATGATAGGCTTCGTACAACGCCGGGCGAACCAGGTCATTCATCGCGGCATCGACGATGACAAAATTCTTCGCAGCAGTACGTTTGACATACAAAACTTTAGTTAGCATGATACCCGAGTTTCCTGTGATAAATCGCCCAGGTTCCAACAGTAATCGACAGTTCGTCGCCTTAACCATTGGCAGAATTGCCGCCGCAAAATCGCTGGCAAATTGAGGTTTTTCATCAAGGTAAACAACTCCCAACCCGCCGCCGATATTGAGATTTTGAATGTTGATGTCATTTTGCCTCAGTTCATCAATCAGCGGAACCAACTTTCCCAGCGATTTTACATAAGGCTCGCTGGATAGTATCTGTGAACCGATATGCGCGTGCACGCCACAGACATCGAGGTTTGGCAGTTCATTGGCCTTTCTGAATATTTCAACAGCGATGTTTATGTCAATGCCGAACTTGTTCTCCTTCTTACCAGTCGTAATGTGATGATGAGTATCAGCCTCCACGTCAGGATTGACTCGGAAGGCAATCATAGCCTTTTTGCCCAATCGTCCGGCGACCTCGTTGATAGCATACGCTTCATTAATCGATTCCACATTAAACATCAAAATATCTGAATTGAGAGCATATTCAATCTCTTCCTTAGATTTGCCTATGCCGGCAAAAACGACTTTCTTAGGGTCAACCCCAGCTTTCAAAGAGCGAAACAGTTCACCGCCCGATACAATATCCGTTCCCGCGCCCTCCTTAATCAATGTACGGATGACAGCTAAGTTTGAGTTGCTTTTAACTGAGAAACAGATTAGATGCTCTATTTCAGCAAACGCCGTATCCAATTTTCTATAATGGTCGACTAAAGTCCGATGGCTATACAGATAAACTGGCGTTCCCACAGCTTCGCAGATATCTGCGACTTTCACCTCTTCGCAGTAAAGTTCGCCATCTCTATATTCAAAAAAATCCATCAACTGCCTCCCTCAGTGTGTTGATGTAAAAAGGGTGGAACGTAAGGATTTAGTTTGTATCTTTTGGCAAAAGAAATCCTGAAACAATAATGCTCGCTTGCTTTCCTTTCTTCAGATAATCCTTCATACTTAGAATATCACACTATATTCAGAAAGTCAAGGATAAAAGTGTCATTTCGGCAGAAAGCCTGGAAATGGTTACACGATTATCCGAACAAATTTCGCGGCGTCTGTTATCCCTCCAGAATCCAAGAATTTCGTAACTTACTGTAAAAATACGAAGCGAAATCATCCACCAAGATCTTTCGTGAAGTTACGATTCTCTAGTCCTTTGAAACTGCTCTATCTTTCGCACTGATTCTAAAAGGCGGGTTTTGGCATCCTCGCCTTTTTGCACTATGGACTTTACTTTGCTGTTAAGCATTTCCCTCTCTTCGAGGGTCAATTCCTTGACAGTACATATTATGATGGGAATGTTCCGTGTCTCTGAGTGCTCCTGAAGGGATTTAACCGCATCAAAACCGTTTATGCCAGGCATAAGCAGGTCGAGAACAATCAAGTCAGGATGTTCATCGATAGCTTTAGCGACACCCTCCGCGCCGTCCGAAGCCGAAAGAACATCAAAGCCCTCATCATGCAGTATTGTTGCCATCAATTTAATGTCTTCCGTTCTTGAACACTCTGCCCCAGATGCCCCGAATTTCCATGTCTTTAATCGCTACTATTGCATCCAACTCTGAAATTTTACACGCATCCCATCCCGGATTGCTTAGAGCAATAGTATCAAAACGCCCTGCCTCATTTATTTCTCCGATAAAACCAAACTTGCTCTCGGTCAACTCCTCGGCCACGGACAGACACGTGCGGGCAACATCTTCCTCGGTTTCACAGGTCAACGTCTCTAAAAGCACCTGGTTAATCGCCGTCAATATATCGCCTTGTTGTCGGAGCTGTCCCTCCACCCGCTTGCATTCGGTGATGTCGCTAAATATCGTTGCGAACTGCCCTCTGCGAGGAGAGAAGACAGAGATGGAAAAATGTTTGTCCATCGGTGGGAAATATGTCTCAAATGAAGCAGGTTGTCCCAAAGCAGCTACTTTATCATATATCTCTATGTAAGGCGGTCTGCCTGTTCCATAAAGTTCCGATGCTTTACTGCCTATAGCCACTTCTCTACCCAGACCGGTAATTAGTTCATAAGACGGATTAACATCCAATATCTTATAGTCCACTGCTTCGCCCGCTTCGTTATAAATCATTTCATGAAGGCAAACTCCCTCGTTCATTGAGGAATACAAAGATTGATATATTTTCTCACTCTCACTCGAATCCACTTCTGTCCGCTTTTGTTGTAATTGTTCTAATTCATCAACCCGCTGGCGAAGTTCTACCAATTCATCTATGAGTTGTTCTTCTGTTTTATCTTCGTCCTTCGCTAAGCCGCCCCATTCCGACGGAATCCTTGTCGGAAAGGCGTGCGTTGCTTTTTGCGCTAAGACGAAGTCGTGCGTTGCTTTTTGCGCTAAGACGAAGTCGTGCGTTGCTTTTTGCATGTTTACGCCTCCCAAAATACACCATGTCAAATACTCTTGTAATTATTATATCACATTGCAAATAATTTTCAAGATTATTATCCTTGCCCTTTTTTTATGCCTGTGATATTATTTTATTCAAACTTGCTCGCGATTTTCAAAACATGAGAAAGGACAATAAATTGAATCCCAAACAAATTCTGACCTTATGGATTATATCTCTTACTTCATGCATTCCAGCTTTCACACAAACTGTTTCAGACAGCCTATTAGTCCCTGACTTCTCACCCGGAGAATTAATTGTCAAAGCCAGACTCGCTATTTTGACAGATAGCCTGGCATTAGCTGAATTCAATGCTTTGCACAAAAATTTTGGCGCTTATTCAGTCAGTAAGGTATTTCCCGAAACCCCCCAAATTCGATATACACCTTTAAAGGCTGATAGTGCAAGAAGCAACGGACGCCTTCGGCTTACCGCGCGCTCTCTTCC
>DTYX01000336.1 GCA_012961655.1 Candidatus Poribacteria bacterium | reverse complement strand
GCGCAATAAATTGCGCTACTACAAACAGGCGCAATAAATTGCGCTACTACAAACAGGCGCAATAAATTGCGCTACTACGAACAGAAAGGAGAAAAATGGTATGTGGTTTCCAATGTTATTTGATGAAATACGTCGACTGGATATAGACGATTATAGAAGAATAGGATTTAGGGGAAATCCCTCGCCATCTGAACTCAGAAGGCTTGATGAGCGCTTAGAAGAGAAGATAAGGGAGATTCGCGTCCCAATGGAACCCTTAGAATCCGAACTGAAAGAGTTAATCAAACAATACTTCGATGGCAAAGAGCCGCCCAATATATATATTCTTAGCAGAGAAGGCGGCGCCTGGGAGAGTTACCTTCAGGAAGGATTGAAAGAATATTGTCATGAAAAAGACATCCCTTTCATGGAGGTGCATGAAGGAGACATTCATGAGGCGGGAATTGGAAGCATCAAATATCTGATGGATTTGGCTGATGTGGAAAAGCTAGTGTTCTTCTGTGAACCGGGCGAGCAAGGATATTACGCTAAACTGCTGGAGATTGAGAATGCCTACATCGTCGGAAGAGGATACGATGAAGGCAGAGAGATATGGGGCACAGAAGATAAATTTAAGATTTTCGACCTGGATGATTACCCGCTCGCCCAAGAACAGCTCTATGAAATCCTGACCAGACATATAGAGTTAATCAGAATAGAAGACAAAGGTGTCATCTCTGATGAACAATTGGTGAAGATATCCCAAATAACCCATAGACCTGGATATATGCTCGATATCCTTGGCGTCTGTTTAGCTGTTGCCGCGTATAAAGCCAAAACTGGCAGAGAACCCAAGATAACAGACTACGATATCGATAATTGTAGCAATAGGCATATCATCGATAGGATTGCTCATTAACATCATAGGGCAACTGTAAGGGGAGACAGAAAAATGCGATTTTCGATCTTATCAGAAAAACTTCAAAAGCTTTCCACTCGCGATTATAGAAGAATTGGATTTAGAGGCAATCCAGCATATTCTGGACTTCGTAAGGGCGATGATGTGGAAGTGCGCATTCCGCGTGAGCCGTTGGAATCAACTATAAAAAGCATGATTGACGAGTACGCAAACGGTGGGAAACCGAAACATATCTATCTATTTAGCCGGGAAGGCGGCGCTGGAAAAAGCCATGCTAATCGGATAATGGTGGAATATTGCGGTCGGAAAAATCTTCCCTTCATACTTTGGGATGACGATGAAGATATAGATAATAGCGTCCAGGCTGTACGATATCTAATTCATGTAGCAGATGTGAATAAGGTTGTACTCTTTCGCGAATGCGACGCGCCAGAAAACTTCTACACTAAACTATTATCCATCGAAGATGCTTACATCATCGGACATGGACACGAGCCGGAAAGGGAGTTAAGAGGGACAGGCGATAGCTTCAAAGTTTTTGACCTTGAGGAAGATTATCCACTTTCTGAGGAAGATATTCACCGGCTTCTGCGAGAATATCTCCGAAAGCTCACAATAAGACCTATCTTGACGATACCTGATGAGGTTCTGGAAAGGATAAGCAAGTTTACCACTACGCCTGGAAATGCGTTGAATATGCTCGGCGCTCTGTTAGCAGTTGCCGCTTACAAGGCTAATAATGGCAAAGAGCCGCGGATAACTGATGACGATATTCAGAACTGCTGTAATTTGCGGGTGGCGGAAGCGCTGTCATATTACTAAGGATTGAGATTCACTCTGTTACAATTTTCAAGCGTTTTTACCAGGCATGTTAACATCTCATTAACCGGCGCGTCGATATTCAAGTCCTTAGCTTTCGCAACGATAGCACCATTGATAGCGTCTATCTCCGTTCGTCTGCCGCGCAAAATATCCTGTAGCATCGAAGAGGTATTCTGAGCCGTCGCTTTACAGACATCATATACTTTACTCTTTATATCGGGATACACTAACGAAATTCCCACCAATTTAACAATTTTTCCCGCTTCCTCGGCGACTAAATCCAGCAGCCTACGGGTCTCTTCACTATTCAGCAATTGTCCATTCTTCAGGCGGGTGATGGCGGTCAAAGGGTTTATCGCGGCGTTGATAATCAGTTTACTCCAAATCGTGCCTTCAATATCCGCAGATACTTCGGTTTCAATTTTAGCTTGGGACAAAAGGTCAGCAATTTTGTATAAATCTTCGTCTATCCGCTTGTTCATCACTTCACTTCGTTGAACTCTGCCGATAATCGTGTCGCCTTTTCCCGCGTGTCTGATGTGGCCGATGTCAATTAGGGTTGCGCCGTGTGAAGTTATCCCGCCGATAATTTTTTCAGGAGTTACCATCTGCGCTATAGCTTCTAAATTGCCCAGGCCATTCTGCAGCGAAATCACCTGAGTATGGTCAGCGAGGATGGGATAAACCGTCCTTTACTTATGAAAAAATCCGAACATTCTTTTATAGAATGTGTCTAAGTTTTATGAAATCGAACAAATTTTAACGAAAGGTGGTGATAAAAATGAGAAGGAAAGGTTTCATCATCGCACTGGCGGCTTTACTTGTCGTCGGTATGGTATCGATTGCGTTTTCGCGCGGCGGTGGACGTCGAGGTAGGGGTTTTAGACCAGGATTAGGCCGCGAACCAGGGATAGTAAAGCAAGCTCCAGAAAGACTTAATTTAACCGAAGAACAACAGGAAAAATTGCAAGCGCTGCGAACTGATTTCGCGAAAGCAGCGCTTCCCCTGCGCAATGAAATACAGATAAAATCATTGGAACTAAGACAGTTATGGATTGCCGACGAATTAGATGAAGGGGCTATTGTGGCAAAATCGAAGGAGATCTCTGCCTTACGAACTCAACTACAAGAGAATATGATTTACCATCGTCTTGACGTGGCAAAGATACTAACCAAAGAACAAAGACTGCGGTTTTCCCCCG
>DTYX01000335.1 GCA_012961655.1 Candidatus Poribacteria bacterium | reverse complement strand
TCTGGTTCTGTTCAAACTCAATTCTGTCCCGAATATCCTCTATGTCCACACTGATTTCAAGCTTGTGTGGAAAATCATGCAACCGCAACATTGTGGCAATAGGCTGGAGTTCATTCTCACGCATGTAATTAAAGGAGTCGTATACGGCTTGCATCTCTTCCCCATCGCGCGGTGATGCAGTGATGCAAATGGTATTGTCGTCTTTCAAATACCAGCCTGTTATGGTGCGCCGCGCAAGTGCTTTTTGCCGAGCGACGCCGTGCAGTTCATCTGCATCGCCGTGAAAGGTGCGCGTTTCATCCGTGTGCAGCATGTCAGCGAGTTTGAAGATCGAAGCAAGTTTGCGCACATTGACACCGCCATAATTACTTACCGCAGTGAGTTCATCCTCGGGTGGCAGTTGGTCAAGGTTTCCTGTGTTGTGCGCCGACACGACCCATCCCACTGCCGTCGCTTGCCCGCGAGTAAGTCCATATTCTTCCGCTAACTTACGGATGTAGCACATTGATAGTCGTCCGTGGTCTTCATAGGCAAAATGTGGGTATTGAGCTTGCACACCGCGTCCTGCATCGTGTAGACATGCACTTACCGAGAGCACAAAAAGATCAATTGGACGCATCGGTCTGCCTTCGCCACGCCAGTCGTCAGGAATCAGGCGGGACAGATTGCGCTCGACAGCCAGAGCATGCGAAGTTGATTGTTGAAATCCATTCGGCTTCGCTTGAAGCTCATGTATGCCGCCGGCAGCCTTTTTCCATAATTGATCCGCGCGAGAATACAATTCCGGTGCATTTTCCTTAATAGAATCGCGAATGTTTTTTGTTCCTTCTATACGTTGGCCCCGATTTGCCACCATAATCATTCACCTTCGCTTACTACTTATTTGTCAGACAATTCCATTGTAATTATCAATGAGTCTAATGCTCCAAAACATACCGAAGCAACTCAACTCCAATCCGCCGCTTCTCGTCTGCGGACAAAGCCCTTCCTGCGATCTCGACCGTGCGCTTTAGGTTTTCCATGAGAAGCTTCGCATGTTCTGACATCTCTGCATGGTGAAATTGATAGGTTTTCTCTTCGTTATTAGGTAGACGAAGAGAAATCTCTACTAACTCCTGCGGATTGCTACTCCGATTATACAGTTCTTCTTCAATACGACTTTTTACTTCCGTAAGACGTTGGCGGAACTGTGTTTCGGTTTCGTCTGTCCAATCCCTGGTAGGAAGTCCAACAATTCGCTCAACCAAGTTATCCAAGAAATTATCCGTGGCTGCTTTGGCGCTTAAGGCTCCAACGATGAGAGCCTTTTTTATCTCATCGTCGAACAATTGAGCTTGCACCTCCAGGTTGGTACTTTGTTGTATGTTTTTTACCCACTGGACAATTGCCTCATGACCGCCTTTGGTATAGTTACGTTCTTCGCCAGTGGCAAATTGTTCCACCACGAATCCTTCTAATCTTCGGTGGAGGTTTAAATAACTCGAATTAATCTCATCCATCAGTCCTCGGAGCCGTTGTGCAATCGTTTCGCGGAGGTTCTCTGGAATAGCTTCTTTGGGATTGCTGTCCAACAGTAATTTCGGCAATTCAGTAAATAATGCTGATGCTGAATCTACTTGCGCTTGACGAACGATGTTGCGAAGTTGAAGCGCATCGTTGGAAAGATGTTCCGTCTCGCGGGCGTATTTGGGAAGGCTTTGCAACCACCTCAGCATGCCCAAACTCAGATAGCGCAATGGCTGATACCGCTTTTCTTCGGGCAACGTCCTGTCAGAAAACAATTCTTCAAGGACTTCTACCATCGCATGTTGTCGTTCGCCCCACGCTTCCAGGCGTAAAATATACCGTTCTGGATGGGCGCAAATATCTGTGAAGGTTGTGCCTGTGATGGGTGAGACTATCTCCTGTCCATGCTTTATTGTCGCCACAGGGAGATATTGCCTGAAAGCAGCGGCAATGATTATCGGCAACACACCTTTCCTTAGCCCATACGGAGGAGACTGCAACCGGTCTACCAATGGGGCGAAATCTATTTCATTTTCAATGGCTCCTTTAAAAAACTGTTCGGCTGTTTCCCAAATCTCTGCCATTTCGGGATGTTCGCTGGCCTCGGGTTTAGAGATTTCGCACAGCGAAACACCGTTTCGCTCCACATCTTTGAGCATTCCCGTAGATTTCAGGACGGTGTTCACAATCGCCACGTCTGGTCCGAAACCTTTCAATCCGAGGTTTGGTTCCAACGGTTCGGTTAAAAAAGCATCTATCACCTTTTCTGCGGCGCGCACCTGTTGAGAGGATGGCTGACGTTTGTTGAAGGATTCGTTGTATATGCGAGGAGTGCGGGAAAACTGGCGTTCACAGAGCTCTGATAATAACCGCGATACTCTGCCAGGGCTATTGATAGCGTTAATCTCCCTACCCTCATAAAACCAGCGTGCGGCTCTGCGCGGTTCGACTAAGGGCGCAAGCGAGCGTTCCAGACGTTCTACGGCATCTTCGATAAAAAATTCCAGTTCCTGTTGAATTCGTTGCGCATCCTCCCCTTCTCTAAATTCAGGAACGTTCTTCAATTCGTTGAGTGTTGCGAGTTCATTCAGTTGTTCCGAGATAGTAATCGGCGATTTAGGCAGCACAAATACGACGCGTGGATGTTTTGTAGACATGGCGATTCTTTCGGCTTGCGTTAGCTCGGGGGCGTTCATCGCCAATACAAAGATAAGAAAACCATCCGCGTAGTCGCGTTCTTTCAGCAAAATTTCCCAGTCGTCAATGCCTCCTAAATCATCGACTGTGCGGTAGAGGCTCCAGAAAAATCGAATCATTCCGTACCGGTCATTGTATCTACGAGCAAGATAGTGTTTTGGAGGCAGCACTTGCTCCAGCAGAAGCCGCTGTTTGATGGATGAGATGGGACGATTACGGGCATTCTCTGCAATCAGTTGCTCAAAGTCAACGTCGCTGCCAAAAAGGAACGTCCAGTGACTATCAGTTTTGCGATGGATGAGAATTTTCCGCTTTTTGAGATATTCCAGCGCAACGTCCACTGCTGTTCTATCAGCATCCAGAGCGTAAGCTAAAATCTCTGTTGTGGGACGTAGGGAGGCTGAGGCTCCTGCCGAAGATGGAGAGTTGACAGCATGGATAACGCCGAGCGATTTGATTAAACGCACGATGATGGGCGAAACATCGTTTCGCTCTACAGATGTTTCGTCGGGAGATACTTTCTTTAAAGCGTTTTGGACATCGCTCCACACGCCGTGTGTACCGCCGGGTATAGTGTTCGTCTTGATGGGGATTTCAAAGTAATCGTACAGCCGGTCAAGATAAACCAATGGCAATTCGTCTGTTTCCGTGGATGTGTTGCTGAGAAATTCGCCCAGGGCATGAGGTTCATCAGAAGCAAGGAAGGTAAACAGCGTCCGTTCGTTTTGTGCGACTTTTTCCGAGAGACGGGGCAGGCAATACGTCGTGACGGGATGCAGAGGATAGGCGCCCTCAATGACGTTGGTTCGGATTTCCGCATCGGATAAATGCTCAAATAGCTTTGCATCAACAGCGCGCAGGAACAACTCGTCGAACTGCGCTTGATGCTTCGCCTTGAACGATTCCCATTTACTTTTTTCAGGGAACTGCAACGCCTCGGCGATAAGCTTTAAGCTAACTTCTTGGGAGCTTGAGACAGGCAGACAGCGGAATCGCCCTTCGATTTTTCCCCACTCCTGCTGAAACGCTTCGGGGAGTCCGTAGGCATATTGCATCAAACTTTGGTGAGTGATAATCACAAGGTGAAGTTGGTTTTCACCGCTACGATTGCAGTGTTCGGCGAAATCCTGTAATAACTTTGCCTCTTGCCCAAACGGTTCGCCCGCTTTGCTCTCAAGATACCGCCCGAATTCATCATAAAGCACGATGATGCCTGAGTATCCAAGCGGACGTATCTCCTCCGCTGTCTTTGCGTAAGCGTCAATGATAGACTGCCCATGGTAGGCGTCAAAGCTCGCTCCCGCGGCCAAACGGGGGTAAAGGGCTACAAATTTGTCATACGTTGCGGGCTGATGCGATTCCAAAGCCGACTTGAATTTGGAAACATCGACCCCATCCCGTTCTTTAAGCGCAGTCTCAAACCGATTAAAGACTTCTGGATATTCTTTCTCCCACAAGCTGATGGTATCCAGCGCAGCTTTGTAAAACGTCGCGGGCTTAACATCATTCAACCCGACACGTTGCAGCGCTCTATTCAGCGCTCGCCCGAGAGCGGAATTCAAATCACCCTCATCTCCAGAGAGAATGACGGGTAGCAATTTCTTTCCCTCCTGGAGATATTCTTCCGCCAATTCGCCCACTTCAGGGAAGTCTTGTTTCAACCTCCCTATGACAACCTCCAGCGCATTGCAAAGAGAAGCATCTGCGCTCAACAACGCCGCAAGAACCACTCCTAACAATGACTTCCCCGCGCCGTATGCCCCGACTAACACAAAAGCGCGCTGTACCGCCCCTTCCTCCGTCGTCCAGAGCATTTCCTTGATGGCGTCTGCGGCGTTTGGCGTGGGGATGAAGGACGCAATGGTGTCGGAGGCGGAAATGTCATACTTTAAATTGATTGCCCGCTGAAAGCGCGGCGCGGGTTGAATGAGAAAATATAGAGTTTTTAGAGTGTTTTTCATTGACACTGCCAGCAATTATCGCTGAATAATTTTCGATGCTAGAATGGATATAAAAATACCCAATTTTGAGCAATAGAGTTGTGTCACTGACTCCTATTGTTATTTCACCATCTTATATCGGCTTGCCAATCCAAGTACAGAGGTAGTTCTCATGAACCCTTGTGCCCTCGTGCCCAACTACCACGCTAGATGGAAATTCTGGTAACGGAAAGCCTGACATTTCATAAATTGTTGGGCAGTAAGGATCAAGTTCATTCAAATCACCATTAACCAAATATGCACGTGCAGCACAGCCGCCACGGCAAGACTCCAAGTATTTACAATTTAATTCATGACACTTTTTTGGGATTTCCTTTCTGCGATGACGAAATGCCTTGAAAGATGGAGAATTAACGATTTCGAAAATATCATCTGTTAAAAGATTACCTACCTTATAATCGTGCAGATAGACACAAGGCGATACAGGAATACGTCCTTCAATTGTTTTGGAATGAATCCGCATAGAAGTTATTCCACAAGGACATCCCTCGCTAACTACACCACATATGGCAGCTAAAATGGATTCTCCCATGACCACTTGGGTTGTTTTGTTAATCAGGTAACTAAATGCCTCAAAAAATCTGGATGCCGTTGGACAAAGATTATGATGATACGGATGTGTTGGCTTAAGATATCTCTCTACTTTTTTTAGCAAAGTAGTCTTTCCCACTCCGGGTAATCCCATTGTAAATACAATACCGTTCATTTATCTAACCCCATTATCCCTTTTATTGCTTTTTCAAATAAAACTCCCTATACCGACTGTCCTGATTTTACCTCTCGGTTTGTAGATGAATATGTGCTCTTGAATGGTACTCCTCAAGCGGACGGGTCATTGTATCAACGGAAATATTGCCGTATAGAGAATGCAATTCTTTGTTGGAAGGTATTAGAATTTGAAACAACTTATGCGTTTCGCATCTTTGTTTCACCTTTTCAAATAAATCCCAGATTATCCACTCCAAGAACACCTTGCTTTGTACGCATGCACGCTTATCTACCGCCCATAATGTTCCAAATTCGTTATATGCATCATAAGCGCATCCTGCTCCGCACAGCGATATGGCATCACATTGGTAACATGAGGACATATTAAACGAACATCGTCTATGCCACTTCAGATACATATATCCCTTAAGGACTTGATCAAATGTTGGTTCTTGATTTCTAAAAAGTCGCATTTGATTATGGATGTCGCGGGGGCCATCAACGGAAGCAATAATAGTGATATTATTCTTTGATAGGAACTTTGCAATACTTTTAGTTACCAATGAACAATTAGTAAACATGGTAAATTGAATCTTGCCATTAAAACTGTTGCTTTCTTCTAATTTTCGGGCATACTTTACAGCCGATTCGATGGTAGAAAAGTTTATGAGTGGTTCTCCACCATAAAATACGATGTTTTTTGTTTCACCAATATGCTCCGCACTACATCTCACAAAAAAATCTATACTCCTTCTAGCCAAATCTTCTTCCATAAGTGAGAACTTATAGGTGGGGGCATACTATTCATAATGTGGCAATATTTGCAGCGGAAATTGCATTGGTCAGTGGGAAGAAGAAATAGTTCAGTTATGGTTGGTTCCACAGAAATATTATCGCGGATGTTCTGGATTAAATTCTCTTCATTAAAGCTAGCATCTACAAGAAAGCCACTTTGAATCAACACCTCGATAGCTTCAAGGACTTCCTCTCTGTCTGGTTCGGGATATTCCCCTATTACATTAACAATGGTTGATGGTATAGCAAATTTTCTAAAAAGGGTTAAAAGATGACTATTCCCGTAGACAATATTTATCAATATAGAGTGATACAAAGCAACATAGCCATCCTTTCTATATACAAAGGCAAAACGTGAACCATTAAGGTAAACGTTTTGGTATTTTTCTATTATTAATGACATAATTGGCTCCTTCGCAAGATTAAACCTATGGTTTTACCAAACTATGATTTCCTCATCTTGAAATGCTTAAACTCTTTGTAGTTGAGTATCGTGTCCTACTGACATTCTAAGCCCATTTCGATTAATAAGCTTGGCATACTTCTTCTTAAGCAAGGTTTTAGAAGGCTTACGAGTCTTGCAAGTTAGATATATATCCCAAATGAACTCTTCAAGTAGTCTCTTGGTTATTAAACAATTTTGTTCATCAACCTTGCCTTTCCCATAAAACATTATTCCATCGAAAACGCAACCTCCACCACATATTCCAATAGCAAAACACTTGCTGCAAGCATTTAAGTTCAGGGGGATTCTATCTTTCCAAATATCAAAATCATTTTCTCCTGAAAAACCAATGAGGTTGATACAGTTGCTTATTCGCCCGTCGGGGTAAATAACCAACTTCTCCCCACATGCAGAACAATCTCTGAACCTAAATTCCTCAGTTACCAGTGGCTTCAATCGTCTCCCGATTTGGTCAATATATATTCCGCTTTGTTTAGCTATATGATATATTTCTACTAACTTTTCCGCATACAAACATGCATCAATGGAATTGTCAAAATACTGGGTATAATGTGGCAAATTTAACCCTATGCTTTCAGGGTGTAGTTTATCCAAGAAGTATCCTACCACTTGTTCAAGGTAGTTAATATTATGGCTATTCACAACGGTTGATATTCCCACTTTGCAATCAGAATCTTTTAATGCATAATAGCCCTTTATCGTATCTGCAAAGGACCCCCTCCCGTTCTGGTATTTTCGCATGACATCATGTATTTCTTTAGTCCCATCAAAAGAAACCAATACATTCCCCCTATGTCTGGAAAGCTGATTAGCAATCTCCTTATCTACAATAGTTGCGTTTGTAAAAATGACTTTGGTTCCTTCTATACGCTCAATCAAATAGTGAACTATATCCCAATTCAATAACGGTTCCCCACCAGTGATAATAAGAAGCCCATTTTTTGTTCGATTCCGATACGTTGAGATGATTCTATCAGCAACTTCTCTTTTCATTGCCAAATATTTGGCTTTTTGGGGGTTAAAATAGAGTTGACAATATTGGCATCTACAATTGCATGTTGTTGTAACTACAGCTTGTATTACTTTCAGTGTAGCTTCAGGAGCAACCAACTCTGACAAATCAGGTGAATCGTCGTGCCAAAAAAGTAATTTGCCATCGAATTCACTCAAGGGTAAATAAAATTTCTCCAGAGTTACTTTGTTGAATACTGCGACCATATCGTTTCGTCTGAAAGAAAAAAAATTCTTTGTATTAGGGATGAATTCAGGATTCATTTGTATCACCTTTTGTTATCTACACAACATATTCCGAATTACTTGGAGAAGTCGCTCCATGTCCAAAGGCTTGGAAACAATTTGCTTCTAAAAACATCCTCCAAAGAATGAATCATGGGCTTTTTGAGGTAAGTTAAGATACTGAACCTCCATGCCTATTTCTCAGATTGCCAAAGCCACTTCCATGCTTTGGCGTTCGTAATAGGCATCTAAAATCTCCTCCGATGGAACGTTGGGCAAAGACAACGTATCCAATCCCTCGGTACGGGTTAAACGGACGGCAAAATCGGGGT
>DTYX01000334.1 GCA_012961655.1 Candidatus Poribacteria bacterium | reverse complement strand
GACCCCTGAATTCGGGAAGAAATTCCGTGTAACGCGCGGCGGTTCGTGGTATCACTACGACAGCCTCGGACCAATTGGAGCTCGATGCGCATCGCGCGATAGAGGCACAGAGGAACACATCTCCTACGTTGTCGGATTTCGCTGCGCTATTGGGAAAAGTGATGTTCGATGACTTTTTGGCGTTGCCCGCGAACGCCCCCGGCAAGCGCGCGCTTGTTGAGTCTTTGCGGTCTCTCTACGGTAGCATCAATGCGCTCAATGAAGCGATGACCTGCTGGACGTGACGGGACTAAATCAGTTGGAGGAAGTTGCTAAAACGCAACCCCCTAAAGGCGAGGCGGTCGCGTATGAAGAGCTCCATGACAAAAAGGAGCTCCGGGTGAGCATTCCTAAGGAGATGGCGCAGATGTATTTGAATTTCACCTATGGCAACATCGACGAGGTCAACGAGGCTCTCGGAACCCGGGCGGAGTCCTTCGACGAATTGCTCACGCCAGAATTTCTCCAGCGACTTACGGAGAAGCTCAGTCAGGAACATCTGCCTCAGACGATGGTCAAGTCGGGAATCCAGATGTTCTACGGGAGTATCGAGGAGGCAAATAGAGCGTTCGGCACTCAGGCTGACTCATTCGATGAATTGGTGGCTCAATTGTACGCTTCCAGAGAACCTTCCCCCGTCGCTCGGGAACTCCACAAAGCGCGAAGCCACTTCCTTAAAGCCGTCGCGGAGCAATACTTTCGCGTGTGCCACGACGCCGTCCGTAAGAGCGACCCAAACCACCTCATTCTGGGATGCCGTTTCGCCGGATACGCCCCGACGGAGGTCGTCGAAGCGATGGCGCCCTACGTGGATGTAATCTCTTATAATCACTACGGTCCGCTACCTATTGTAGCGGCATGCCTCCGTGCTGCCAAACTCCAGCGCATCTACGCTATAGCGCAGAAACCAATCCTGATTACCGAATTTTCTTTCAAGGCGATGGACTCCGGTCTTCCGAACACACGCGGCGCTGGTGTTCCTGTACAGACACAGCAGGAGCGGGCGGAGGAGCGTTTCGACGGAGAGAACAGCAATTACGGGCTGGTGAACATCGAGGACGAACCGTGGGAGGTATTGGTGGAACGCATGACCGAAGTGAACGCGAACGCCGAGTCGTGGCACGTTCAGTCTGGAGTGCGCATCCTATCTGTGCCGTCAGGACATCCGCGGGTGTATGTGTGCCCTGACGACCTGCCGACAATCCGGGCGAAAACCGAACACCCCCAATTTCAGAGGGCATGGAAACTGGTGCGTGAATCCAACTCGACCGTCTGTAGGGCGTTCATGTACTTGCTGACAGGAGACGGGGAGGCTGGCAGGAAAGCCATCCGGCAATGGCAGCGCGATGTCAAGCGGTATCAGGGAGATATGGACCGCATGGGGCGCGTCTTTGGCAACCTGATGCATCAGGGCGCCCTCGTGTACGACTGGTGTTATAACCTGCTCAGCGAAGATGAGAAGGCGACATTCATCGACGCCTTACAGCGGATAGCGTCCTCTCATGGACCAGGTTACCCCGCCGACCCGGATGGGCACGCAGTGGTGGGACACAACACTGAAGGTTGGCTGCTCACCGGACAACTCCCCGCCGGCGTGGCGATTTATGACGAGGATAGAACCATGTCCGACGCCGCCGCGCGATTGTTCTTCCGCCATTTCGTGCCTGTGCGGAACTTCGTATATCAAGCGCATACGCACCATCAAGGCGATTCCTACATCACCACGCGCTTTCAGCACGACCAAGCCGCCGCATGGCTCTTTCGACGTATGGGCGCGGGGGATGTGTTCAGCCCAGCTCAGCGCTTTGTGCCTTACCAGTATCTGTACAACCTCCGCCCCGATGGACAGCAGATGCGCAGCGGCGATACATTTGACCAGACGGGAAGGGACAGCCGCAAACGCTTCATCGCGATGATGACGGGAGCCTACTACGATGACCCCATCCTGTTGGGAGTCGCCGATTCAGACCTATTTCATCATTACGGCTCTGAAGGGAGTGTGTTCGAACTGCTCTTCCGCGAGCCTGACGCTCCCACACAACCTCTGCAGAGCCTTCCGCTCACGAAGTATTTTCCCGCCCCGATGGGCGAGATGGTCGCGCGGACCGGTTGGCATCTCGGCGTGGAGAGCCGCGACCTCCGGCACATATCTGCTTTTGTCTGAAATCTCACTGTGGGTTAATGCATAGACTATGATATTCGTCATAAGACGAAAAATGGATGGCTGTAGCTTGTAGTAGCCGCCGCTCATCATCCAAGCATAACCTTCTTGGCAATATATCACAGCTAATTGTCCATTGATAAAGATTCCTTCCAACTATGGCTGTCTTGCAAAAGCAAAGCTATGTTCGGAAACGGAAAGACCTGGAGGAGGACCTCCAAGAGCATAATAACTATGATAAAGCTCATGGTCATTTTCTATTCGTTTCATAGGATATTCGGGAAGAATCGCTCGCAACTCCTTCCGCATTTTCCTCGACCATGGGTATTCTTCCTTACTCAGCATGTTAATTCTGGATCCGGTATCGACAACTAAAATGCCACCCTCTTCGACAAGGTACTCTCTCAAACGTTTCCTTTCAGTATCTGTCAGGCGAGAAGATGCTCTGGGAGGTGGAATACCAGGACTCGGTTTCCAGCCGGTCATCTGAACTTTACCAGTGGATGCCTCTATTCCCCCTGCGGCTATATTATCATAACCTAAGAGGAATATCACAGGTGAATCAAACAGCTTGACATCCGCAAGCTGAATGCTACTACCTTCTACATTCATGTCAACTTTGATGTTGGTGTTGGCATTTACCCACTTCATCAAATTAGGAATCACTAAACTATAAAACCTTTCGACGAGATTCCTATCCACCATTGAGCAGTTCACTCTAGGAAATCTCAGGTATCCCCTGATATCTTTTCCCCTGCCGATGACTATCCCGCCAGGTTCCCCCTTTGGCAACTTTGGCACTCCAAATCCTGTTCTATCCAATATCATGTCCTTTGCGACATTTGCCAATATATCATCAGCATCCGCTACGCCAATATCGTCAAGCATAGATAATCCCGCTCGTTTGCCAAGCTTCTCTTTTTGTAAGATTACAGGCTTAAGCCTTTCTACTTTCGTAATCTCTAAATTCAAGTCACCTCTATCTTTATCCAACTCACCCACTCCATCTGCTAGACCAACATCACCTTTGCCAACCTCTAAGCCTCTTTCTACACCTGTCGTTGGTAGGATTTCTTCTCCTTTTCTGTCTCCACCGAAAATGCTTTCTCCACTTTTAACACTCACTTCCGTGCCGATTTGCAATTCTCTCATACCTTGCCCAACCTGACTGATAGCTTCTCCTATGTCATCCTGTTTTGGGGGATTTTTAGTCACTAAAAAGCCTCTTGGCGTTTTTGATGACGTTTCCAAGGATTGAACCAAAGGAGAGAGAGCTTTTTTCGGTGAAATCACAGGTTTTACCGCCTCCTTTGGTGGTCGTGGCACAAGCTTCCTTTCTTCCATCAGTTGTACAGTGATAGATGCTTCTATCGATTCTATTCTTGGCATTTTAGAAAAATGCAGAAATAATGATAAGATGATAAGAAATATGATGTGAATTGCCAAAGAAAGCATGAAGCTCTGTTTGGTATATCTTAAAATGGACATTGTATACACCTCGTAATCTTGGATGTGCTAATAAATACCCTTGAAAGATGATTTCCCCATCAAAGCGCCATCCTACTTTGCAACTCATGCTCCAGTTTTTCATTCAACGCTTCTAAATCACAACCATTTTTCAACTTCAGCTTACATATCACCATATCGTTTCCAACTTCCTTTACCTCAAAACTACAATCCGCTCTCAATCGCTTGGCGATAGAAAAGATTCTTTCAAGGAGATTATTTTTCTTTTGTTTTGCATCAATGGATAATTCCATTACTCCTTCTTCATAGGGGGAGATATGATAACTGATGTTTTCCAGATACCCTTCTTTTTCAGAAGATTGCGATGACCAAAGATCAACTTCATCATCAGCATCAAATGACAATGCCGTTCTGACGAAGTAGTTACGTATGTCAGATGCCGCCATTGACCTATACTCGTCGAGTGCACAATCCATCAGCTTTTCATTGAAAAGCTCTTTAACATGCTCCGCAGATTCTGTGCTATCTTTAGGCTTAAGCTTGACGATTATTTCCTTTTGAAGGTCTCCCTCGATTCTTATAGAGAGTTGCTCCAAAAGCGCATAAGATGCGCTAAAAACAGTATGTAATGGAAATACTTTAGGATTCACAAAGATTTTAACAAATTGCTCGTTCATCGATTTGCTCCTCCTTATAAATTATTCCAATGAAATTGTTAAGTGTTTTTTTAGGTATTAATTTCATGCAATGGCTACCTGCAAAAGACCATGGGATTGCCAAAAATACCTTGAAAAAAAATCTATACTGTGGTAATATTAAGTAAGTTAGAACCGACATTGAGCAGTTGCGCAAAGAGAAAACTTGACGATGAATCGCCTTACTAAAACTAACCGTAAGTTGAAAACGTCGGTGAACGAAATGAACAGTTTGCGTTACATTAACCAATCATTTTACAATGTATTAGAGCTAATTTTTTCGGATGAAAAGGCTTTGAATATGAATCGACTTTATCCGACAGTTGTCATTTTTATCTTGCTCGGATTGATATGCGGATGTGGAGAAGATTCGTGGACGAAAAAGGGCAAGGAGTTCCTCGCCGCTGGAGATTACAACAGCGCTATCTGGTATCTTCAGCAGGCAATTGACGCTAAACCGACAAACGCGGAAGCGCATTATCAATTGGGATTGGCGTATCATCACTCAGGACAGAATCAAGCCGCGATAAAATCTTTGAGAACCGCTGCCAAATTAGCGCCAGAGCGGTCGGAGATACAGTTAGCGTTGGGGGAAATTTACCTGGAGATGGGACATCGGAAATTGGCGGAGACGTTTTTCCTCAACGTTCTGCAGGAATCCGATAGCAAAGATGTACTGCAAAAGATAGCGCGGCTCACGGGCAACGTTTACCACACAACTCGTCTGACCCCCGATTACGTGAGAGCTTATGGACCTTCGACAAGCGCCGGGCGTGTGGCGTTTACAGCCTATGTCGATGACAATAACGAAATCTATGTCATAGATATCGACGGCAAAAACAAAAAGCGTTTGACGTTCAACGACACCAATGACTACAGCCCTTGCTTGTCTCCCGACGGCACAAAGATTGTCTATGTGTCTTTTATGCGATGGCGAAATAGCAATGATGAAATCCATATCATGGATGTCGATGGCAAAAACAAAAAGCGTTTGACTTTCAACGTACATTCCGACGGTAATCCAACCTTTTCCGCCGATGGCAAACTGATAGCTTTCGACTCAAATAGAGATGGCAACAGCGCAATCTACATCATGGACGCTGATGGCAAGAACCAGAGAAAGCTAATTTTCACTGGTAAAACGAGCTCCGAGGATGGGTCTACTGCTGACGCGGAAAACCGGTCGATGGGAAACCTGAGATATTACGCCCCATCATTTTCGCCCGATGGTTCACGGATAGTTTTTGCGGGATACTACATCGAAGGTAGCAAAGGTCGGAATGCGGAATTCGGAATGCGGAATTCGGAATTAAGGAAGGCTCGCCCCCTTGTTTTCTTCGCTTCCATCCTTCCATCCTTCCATCCCTCCATCTCCCTCCAACTCAGTAACAATTTAGGTGTTGAAACAAACTCTTCCAATCACGCGCCGAGTGGATATAATGTTGTCAGTCAAATTTACGTGGTAGATGTCGATGGCAAAAACTTAAGACAACTTACCAACGTCAGCGCGATTAACTCGAATCCATCCTTTTCGACCGATGGCAAGAAGATTGTTTTTGATTCCAATCGCAATCCGCGCGGCGATGAATTCGGCGAAAGCAATAGCGGAATCCACATCATGGATGCAGATGGAGAAAACCAAATGCGCTTGACCAGCGATGAATATATCAGTATGGAGCCGGTTTTCACACCCGACGGTAAAAAGATAGTTTTTACCGGTCAAAAGACGGACTCGGATAATTTGGGAATTTACATTATGGATTTAGAGCGACCATACACCAGAGAAGAATTGATTAAACGGCTGAGGGGGATTTAATCGAAAATGGGTCTTCATTAATGAATGTGGTAAGCAGTCTACAAGGCGCTTTTAGCTGTCAACTTTTAACAAGGCTGAAAGCTGAAGTATAATGAATTAGAAGTTTTTTCACTTCATCCTTCATACCTCATACTTTATACTTTTAAAAAACGACTGTTTCGATAGCTGATAGAGCCTCAAAAATTAACGAATACTAATTACCTTATCAAAAATCTCTTATTTGCCGTCTCACCTTTTTTCTTTCCAACTATCGCTACATCTATTCCGTTAAGTTTGAATAAACGATTTAAACATTTCACACGTCATAATTGCTATATAATCATAATTGGAGGGTAAAGAGATGTTTAGATTAAACAGAACAATCGCTTGTATAGCGATTTCGGTTATGATGTGTTTATCCCTGTTTATCTCCAAGATAGTCGCTGAATCTGACATCGCTGGAATACAGGTTTTTGAAAAAGAGAAGCGGATTGAGGTCGAAGGTGAGATATCGACGGAATTGGAAAGATATGCCGATACACTAGGCGGCGCGATGGAATACCTCGCTGTGTCTAAAGGCGGTAAAGAATATGAAAGCGTCATCGTGTTGGATTGCAAGCCTGATGCCATTTACAACGCTTTGATTAAGTTTGGACTTAAAAAAGGAAAACCCGCCAGCTTCGACGAGAAGGGAAAACCGATACTGCCCACGGGAGACCCCGTCAGATTATTCGTCGAGTGGAAAGATGAAGAGGGAAAGACACAACGCATTCGAGCAGAAGAGTTCATCTACAGCACGAAGACTAAAAAGCGAATGCAATACGTCTATTGGCCATTCACCGGCTCAGAGATTGGTTACTTCGACCCGGAGTCCGATGACGAAGTGCTCATGACTAACGTAACCAAAAACGTTATATCCCTTCACCACGGTGATTCAAGCGTTCTGCTGCAAAATCCTTTGAAAGAGGCATCGGCTGAAGCAGTGCCTTATAGACTTTTTAGCAAAGTTTTAAAAGAACGGATACAGCAGAAGAAGTCGCAAGGCGCTCCACAGGCTCAAATCGAAAAGTTGGAGGAGAGATTGGCTTCTTTGCCGAAAGCGGGTACAAAGGTAAAACTCATCATCGACGCAAATAACCCGCTCATGCAGATTCATGTCCTGATTAGCGGCAAGGTGCAAGGGGTGGGCTTCCGGAATTTTACCATGCGCAATGCGCGTAGAATCGGCGGTATCAAAGGTTATGTGAAGAATCTGGAGGACGGAAGAGTTGAACTGGTGGCGGAAGGACATAAATTTGATTTGGACAAGCTGGTTAAAAGGGTAGAACGCGGGCCTAGAGCAGCCAAAGTCGAAAAGGTCGAAAAAGAGAGACGCCCGTTCAGTGGTAAATACCAACAGTTTGAGATTGTTCCCTGAAAAAGAGCAGCCGCGGCGAGCCGAAAGATTACTGAAAACTGGACGCCAGAACTGCGGATATATCGTTTTCAAAAACTCTTGAAAGAGACCATTCCCATCGCCAAGAACTGTAGGATATATTATCTGCCTGCTGGCGCTAATATAACGGTGGGAGCCATTGGGCCTCCACCTAATATCAGCAAGTGAACGGAATTTAGAATTTACCCCGTGAGATAGGAACCAGGTTGTTTATCCATTAGAGTCTTGTTCTTTACCTCACGGGGTGTACCAAATCGAAGAGCCTGATTTTACAAAATGCTCATACTTATTTAACCCTCAGTTTACGATTATCTGTTATAATAGAAACACCTCCAAGTTAAACGTTACTGGTTATTAGTGATTGGTTACTGGCAAACTATACCAATCACAAATCACCAATTTCGGTTTGCGTTTGACAGTACGTTACTTCAGATAGGGAGAGTAGGAATGAGTTCTAAAACTAAACTGCTAGTATCGGTTATTTTCCTGTTGACTGGAAT
>DTYX01000333.1 GCA_012961655.1 Candidatus Poribacteria bacterium | reverse complement strand
GTGTATCACTCACTACTCACAAGTCACCAGTCCGAATTCCGAATTCCGGAATCTGGGTGTATATTGAATTAGATGAAAATGGAATTACGGATATTAGCCGGCAATGTCTCTCAAAAGGCAGAGAGTTGGCGGATTTGGCCGGCTTAAAATTGAGCGGCGTCGTCCTGGGCTCGGATAGCGGCGTCTCTGAATATTTAATCGCTCACGGCGCCGATGTTGTCTATTTAACGGATGATTCCAGACTGAAAGATTATACGACCAACCCATATAAAAAAGTTATCTGTGATTTGATTAAACAGTATAATCCAGAGATATTTTTATTCCCCGCCTCAACGCAAGGAAACGACCTGGCGTCAGTCGTCGCTTCTAACCTACAAACGGGATGCGTGCAGGATTGTTATGGCGTAGAAATCGAGGGCGAGTTTCTAGTACAAAAACGTCTGGAATATGATGGCAAAGTATTGACAAATTATGTGACCAAGACTGATAAACCACAAATTGCAACTCTCAGAGATGGCATTGCTGCAGTTAATGAGGCTGATGTGAACCGTCAAGGAAAGATAATTCCCATCGAACCTACACTAGACGAAAGCGACTTTGCCGCTAAAGTGCTAAAGCGTGAAGTGGCTCAAAAAACAGTCAATCTCAAAGAGGCGAAAATAATCGTTGCAGGGGGAGCTGGGGTCGGTTCAAGGGAAAATTTCCGCTTGATTGAACAATTGGCTGAGACTCTCGGCGGCGAGGTTGGCGCCACAAGAGCGTCGGTTGATGCAGGCTGGACATCTTACGAACGACAAATCGGGCAGACTGGAACGACCGTAAAACCTGAACTATACATCGCCTGCGGCATCAGCGGCGCCGTACAACACCGGGTCGGGATGATGGACGCCGGTAAAATTGTGTCCATTAATATCGACCCATCCGCGCCAATATTCAGGTTTTCTCATTACCGCATCGTGGGAGATTTAACAAAAGTAATACCTAAATTGATTAGAGTTCATAACAAGGTAATCACAAGAAAGCTCCCGCCGTAAGGCGTGGAGATGAATTGCCCGTAGCTCGGAATTCGGAATTCGGGTGTATCCGTGGCTAATTATCTTTATCAAAATATATTTAACAGTGCAGTAGGCATTTTAATTTCTTAATTCGCTTTTCGTTGGGAGTAAACTGATGAATATTATACGCTTCCAGCAATTTTTTCGGCTCAGTAATATCAGACGTATAGTTCAATTGCTGGTATTCTTGCTGTTTCTCATTCTAATAGTTCAAACTGTTTTTCCTTTGGAATCATGGCTTCCAGCCGATTTTTTCTTGCGGCTTGACCCACTAGCGGCCATTGGCACGATATTATCATCACGGAGCGCTGGGACCTTATTGACGAAGTTTCTGCCGGCGATTGTTATAGTCGTTCTCACACTTTTTCTTGGACGGTTTTTTTGTAACTGGATTTGTCCCCTCGGCACGACAATAGATTTCGCTGACCGTGTAATTCGCGGCAAAAGCAAATGGGTGCGGAAACCGAAGTTAATGCACACGCCGCCGTTACGGAATTTGAAATACTACATTCTCGGCGGTTTCTTAATTGCCGCTTTACTGAGTGCGCAAGTCGCCTGGTTGATGGACCCAATCCCGATTGTTACACGCAGTTATGCGGTCACAGTATATTCATATTTTAGTTATGCAGCCAATACTCTTTTGGGCCCGCTGTGGCAAGTGCCGATTGTAAATAAAGTTTCAGAACCGATTTACGGTTTCCTGAGAGATTACGTATTTATTCCGAACTCGGAACTCGGATATCAGTCGATTACGATGTTGCATCACATTGCGTTTATCGCCTTTATGGGGATTTTAGCGTTATCGTTGTTATATCCGCGTTTCTGGTGTCGCGACCTATGTCCATTGGGCGCGCTTTTAGGTTTGCTGTCAAAAATTAGCTTCCTGCGCTGGGTTGTCGATAAAGAGAAATGCGTGGAATGTAACAAGTGTTACCATGAATGTAAGACAAACGCTATATTGGAAAAAGGCGATGGATATTTGGTTCAGGAGTGCGTGGATTGTTTCAACTGTCAAGATGTTTGTCCGGTTGACGCTATCAAATTCGCCTTCCAATCGCCATCCACAAGCCTCAAGCGAGAAAAACAGTATACCCCACAAGGTCTGGACTTATCCAAACGCCGCTTCATTCAAGCCGCGGCATTCGGAGCCGTCGCTGTTCCCTTTCTAAAACTGAAACCTTCGGACAGAGATTATCCGCCATTGCTCATCCGCCCGCCTGGTTCACTGCCCGAAGAACAATTTCTCGATAAGTGCATCCGCTGCGCCGAGTGCATGAAAGTATGCCCGACCAACGCTTTACATCCAACGCTCTTTGAGGCAGGAGTCGAAGGCATCGGGACGCCCAAGCTCGTGCCGAAGATGGGATACTGTGATTACGAATGTAACGCGTGTGGACAAGTTTGTCCTACGGACGCCATTAAAAAGCTGGCGCTGGAGGAGAAAAAAAAGTTAAAAATCGGAACGGCTTATTTTAATAAAAATAAATGCTATCCGTGGAATGAGAATCTCAACTGTCTCGTCTGCGAGGAACATTGTCCGACGCCGGAGAAGTCCATTAAGTTTTGGGAGGTCGAAGTTTTAGAACAAAAGACCAACAAAAAAATCGTGGTCAAACGCCCGTATGTCGTTACGGAAACCTGTATCGGTTGTGGAATCTGCGAAAACAAGTGTCCGATAAAAGAGGAACCTGGTATACGCGTGACTGCACGCGAAGAAGAGCGACACAGGGAAAGGTATTCCGGCGGACGCGGCATCGAGTTATAGCCGCTGATTTGTAGACCTCGCTGATGTTGATTTACTATTCGAAAGACCGATTGTTAAAAATATGGAATTTAAGGAGAAATGCTTCATGAATCCCAATTATCTCTCAATTTTTATCTCAATTATCTGTTTTATCGTATTCGGGTGTGGAGGCAAACTACAACTAAAACCTGAATCGCCCACACCTAGTAGTGCGACCGACTATGCAAGTCTGTATCCGCAGGAGAGCGAAAGTCCAGAACAGACGTTTAAATTGGAGACGAAGGTGACAGAATACAGGGGAGACGGCCTTTATGATTTTCTGAACGGCGGCGCGGAGTTATACTTCGCCTACGATATCGTCGCGGCGGCAAGCGCAGAATACAAAGTAGGGCAAGATTCCATTATCGAAATGGCTATCTATGACATGGGCACATCAGCGAATGCTTTCGGTATATATAGCATCGGTCGATACGCTATAGCAGAATACGTGGATATCGGAAATGAAGGGATTAAAACTTCCTCAACACTGGATTTCTGGAAGGGCAGATACTTTTGCAAGTTAGTCTCATTCGATGAAACTATGGAATCACAAAAAGCTCTGGTCGCTCTTGGAACTACACTTGCCAGCAATATTGAAGCAGGCACATCACCAGAATTGCTGGCTTTACTACCCGAAGAATCCAAAATGTCAAAAAGTGAGAAGTATTTCCGCAAGCAACTCGCCCTCAACAATATCCACTACGTCGATAATGAAAATGTTCTGCAACTCAGTGAACAGACCGAGGGTGTGGTTGCGAAATATCAGTTCGGTGAAACTAAGGTCGATGGCTTTGTCATCAAATATCCATCTTCAGAGGAAGCCAAGGCTGCTTACGATTCATATCTTACATATCTAAGCCAGAAGGGAAAAGCCGAGAAGATGGCGCGAGAAAATTCCGCGAAAGTTGTACTTCAGAATGGCAAAGTGACATTCATCGCGCACCGAAATAACTACTTGATTGGCGTTTGGAACGCTCAAGGCGAAAAGGATTATGAGTTTGTCGCACAAACATTAGCGGCGATTGAAGATGGATAACATATTCTACAAGGAAATTTCATAATGAAACCTTGTAGGTCGTTGAGATATAAATCTCGACCTACATATTAAGGAGGGAATATAATGTCAGAACCTAAATTCAACCGAAGAGATTTCATCAAAAACACAGTCGCTGCTGGAATAGCTTTCGCCAGTTTTCCATTGTTAGGATACAGTGAATCCAAAACACCAAGCGCTCAAGTTGCGAAAAAAGATATCGGTTTGGCGATTGCGACAGGCAGTGATGACCCCAAAAAATTGGTACAGGCGGCGATAGACGCCGTCGGCGGAATGGGACAATTCGTCAGCAGAGGCGATATCGTTGTAGTTAAACCTAACATCGGATGGAGCAGAACGCCAGAACAAGCGGCGAACACAAATCCATATATTGTCGAGAAAATCGTAGAATTGTGTCTGAACGCCGGCGCGAAAAAGGTGAAGGTTTTCGATAGGACTTGCAATCGCGCGAAAACAACTTACCGCCGTAGCGGTATCGAAGCTGCTGTCAAACGCGTGGGCGGAGATATAAAATATGTGGACGAACGGAAATTTAAAGAAGTAAAAATTCCGCAGGGGAAACGGCTCAAATCATGGAGGATGTACATTGAAGCTCTCGACGCCGATGTTTTGATTAATGTTCCGATTGCCAAACATCACAGCACCTCACGATTGACAATGGCGATGAAAAATCTCATGGGAGTTCTAGGGGGAAATCGCGGCGATTTGCATAATCAACTCGGTCAAAATCTTGCTGATATCAACACCGTGATTAAACCTAATCTTACTATCCTTGACGCGTATCGGATTTTAACAGCCCACGGGCCGAACTCTGGAACACCTGATGATGTTAAATTAACGAAGCAGGTGATTGTGGGTACTGACCCTGTCGCGGTCGATTCTTATGGCGCAACGCTTTTTGGCTTGACAGGACAAGATTTGGATTTTGTCAGAATCGGTCATGAAATGGAACTGGGAGAGATGGACCTTAACAAAGTTGCATTAAAAACCATTGAAGTAGGTGGATAGAGATTCTACCCACCTATTTATCTCGGCAATGTTATATTGGACTGGAAGGATGGATGGCGTGCTTGCGCTCTTATTCAATCATCAAGCGATAGAATTAGGAGAAACAGATGTTCCTCGAAAATCTGGTTGTAGGACCGTTAGAATGTAATTGCATTATTTTCGGTTGTAAAAAAACAGAAGAAGCGGTTGTAATCGACCCTGGAGATGAAGCAACGAGAATTGTAAATTGTCTCAATCAAAGTGGACTTCATCTAAAGTATATTCTCCAAACGCATGCTCATGTCGACCATATCAGCGCAGCAAAAGATTTGCAGGAAGCGACTCAAACAGAAGTATTGCTTCATCGGGATGACTTATTACTTTTGGATTCTCTGCAGATGCAGGCGTTTATGTTTGGTTTGGAAATTAAACCACCTCCTAAAATTAATCGATTCCTCAAAGAGGATGATATAATTGCTGTTGGCGCCTACGAAATGCGAGTGATTCATTCGCCGGGACATTCACCGGGGAGTGTTGCCTTCTATATGTGTTTTGTGAATGGCGACGAAAAGCATATTTTGTTTGCCGGCGATACAATTTTTTACCGAGGTATCGGCCGTTATGACTTACCAGGTGGTTCTTATGAACAGCTTATGACATCGATTAGGGATAAGCTTTTTGTCCTTCCAGATGACACAATAGTTTATCCTGGTCATGGTCCGATGACTACGATTGAAGAGGAAAAACAATATAATCTGTATTAGTCAAAAACATAATTAATGTTTCCTTTTTCAGAAGCGTGTGTAATTGTAGCCTGTGGTTTAAAACCACAGGCAAACTTCAGTCGTTTGCTTGCACACAGGAAAAACGAATGAATTCGTTACTACGTGAATGGGATGATTATCGTGTTCAGCATCCATCTGCGGATTATGAGGTACATGACTGGCAAGTGTTTACTATATCCAGCTTGCCATCTCTTCGACTCAAAACTTATGCTTATCTTGGCGTGTTAACCAGCCGAAGCGAAGGGATATTGGATGCTGACATCGCTATCTGGACCTTTTCCACTTCCCTTTCTGCTACAGAAGCGGCGCACCAAGCTGAAATCAGATTACCTACGGTCAGTGGTTCGTCAGGAAAGTTAGTCATTCAACATGCGAAAACCGAAACTTTGAAATCGTTAAATAAGAATTGCGATGAAAACTAAGTAAAGCAATTTTCAGAAAGTTCTTTAAACTTTTACCAATTATTGGTCACCTGAGAAAGTG
>DTYX01000332.1 GCA_012961655.1 Candidatus Poribacteria bacterium | reverse complement strand
TTCTCAAAAACTGGTCGAGTGGACTGGATGGCAGGGGATTTAAACGAATTACGAATTGCGGCAAAGAGTTAAATCTCTCCCGCTTTCACCATCATCTCCAACGGGTTGCCTTTCTCTTCCAATGGCAAATTCACCGTTTTGCGTCGTCTGGAAGATTCAAATACCGCCATCAAAATTTCTAAAGCTGCTCTGCCTTCTTTTCCACTGGATAGGTGTTCTCGATTTTCTTCGATGGCAGCCACCATTTCATCCATCTCCAGTTTAAAGGGATTTTCACGATGTAATGCTGGCTTCACCCATTCAGCGGAACCTTTCGTTTTTACTCTCAAATCGCCATCGACCATGACTTCAATTTCACCATCTTCTCCAAAGATATGCAATCGATGCTGACCTGATTCCGTTTCAAATAACGTTCGGAGACCGCTGGCAAATTTGAGATACGCCGAACTCATATCTTCAGTGTATTCGCCATGCCGAGGTGATTCTCGTCTGCTGCTGAAATCTATCTGCCCCGCGACCGATTCCACATTGCCGAGATAATATCTGGCTAAATCAGCGACGTGAGTGCCCCAGCCAACGAGCGGCGGAGGTGAACTAATCCAGGCAAAGCGCAATTTGCCTATCTCGCCATTCCGCAAAATTTCCAAAGCTTTTTTATGTTGTGAGGCAAATCGCCGTTGATGCCCGATAGCCAGTTTCGTACCAGCCGCATCACAGGCGGCTATCATATCATCAGCATCGCTAAGGGATAACGCCATCGGTTTTTCACATATAATTCCTTTCACATGCGCCGCCGCCTTGACGACGATATCGCGATGCGTCCGATGCCAGGTGCAGACACTGACTATGTCCAGATTTTCTTTCTTGAGCATCTCCATGTAGTCAGTGTAAAGATTTGTAACATTGAAGTCATCTTTGTACTTTGACAGTTGCTCCTCGCTTATATCTGCTGCCGCGACAATTTCTGTGTGTTCGCAGGCATTATATCCAGCGGTATGAGCGCGAGCAATTCCACCCGTCCCGATTATTCCAACTCTGTATGTTTTGGGCATTGTAATAGCCTCCTGTCTTTAATTTGGCCTACGGAGCTGTTGACATGTAAGCCAAGATAATGTACCATTTTAAAATTGATAAAATGTTGCGGTAATCATATTATACATATAAGAAGATTATGAAGCAACTGGTTTTTAGTCTTTAAAAGTTACCATAATCATGACATTTGGAACGATTAAGAGAAGCTTTTCCAAAGGATAAATTAACACTACATCTGAACTTTGACAAGAGCGCTCGTCTTTATTTCCGTTTGCCTCTGTTTCATATGAAAACCGTAATTCGGAGGAAATTATGACGCATGAATAAATAAAAATCACTCAAAATTTTGTTGAAACCATAACCGATGTAATATTCGCCTGATAATCAGATTTTGTATTAACCTTATCTCGGTAATTTATATACTGATATTTGAAAGTCAAACTGCTTTCGTGAGCCAAACTGTATGTAAAGTCCAAGTTTATATTTTGCGTCGTATTATGTACTTCCCCCCAGGTCTGCCCTTGAGCGGAGCGAAGGGTCGCATGCGCCTCGCGTCGCGTCAATTGAAGTATATAACTGGCGCGTATGGAGAAATTTTTTATCGGTGTAATCGATGTCCCAAGACTTACCATTGACAGCGTTTTAAAAAGGTCGGGCTCACTTTTAATTATGGATTCCAATTCACGAAGGCGTTTGTAAAACACCCAGGTTGATAATTTATCTTTGACAATCTCATAGTTAGATGATATGCGAAAGCCATGTCTGTTGGCAGTGTATGACAAAGCGTTGTAAAAAGATTCATATTTCGGATTCATTCTCAAGTACGACGCCTTCGTCAACATCCGACGAGGATATTTAATCGACGTTCCCAGAATTGTCGCATATCCTCTAGCTATCTCATCTTCTGCCAAAAGTAAATCCCAATTTGTCTCCGAAAGAGCAAATTCCCCTTTCAAAAGCAAAATTCCCCTGATGGGCAGATTGAAATCAACACTATAGATTCTATTTTTGATTGGATTATAAGGAATCTTCAACGGCTCCGTGACAGATGTTTCGTCATCATTTATGGAAATGACGGTTACCCCCAACCATCTAAAGGAGGCGCTCGGTTTGTGGTAGGAACGAAGTTTAATATTAGTTCCGTACAGATATTGTCTGTAAGTTTTTCCCTCTTCGGCTATCCGCGGTCTTGCAAGCAATGCAACAGCATCCACATAATCTCTAATACCGACGTTTACCTTACCTCCTTCAAGAGTGAGGTCAGAACCGAGTTCTTCTAAACTTTCAGATGTGATAGCTCCGCCTTCTGAAGGACATGCGCACCCGTTTGCGCCGCCGGCTTCAGGATTGTCCTCCATATCCCATCGCATCAGCGTCAGCGGCGTAAAATGGATGTCGTAATAGCCGAAAGTCGATTTCAGATTACGCTGGTTATACTTGACAAAGATACTGCCACGGTCGCTTGAAAGACGCTCAGGACCGGTTTCAAAAACCATCTCACTCTCATTTGAAAGTCGCACCATTCCACCGGCGGCGAGCTCCTCGGTGACTTTTGCTTCTACTTCCAAAATCATACGGTGATTTAGCTTTTGCCCCTTTTCCAAAGTCTCACCGTAGATGCCGACAGGGTGAAGCGCATCCGAATATGTATTCCTTAAACGGAGTTTTGTCTCACCCCAAATTCTGATACGCGAAAGCTCTTCTGTTTGTGATTCAAGCGATGCCGATAGAGATTCTACCTCCGCGGACAACTCTTCGAGTTCTTCGCCAAGGCTTTGAGCTAAGTCCTCTTCATCAGCCGAGG
>DTYX01000331.1 GCA_012961655.1 Candidatus Poribacteria bacterium | reverse complement strand
CCGCAAGATGGCAAGAGGGCAAGAAGGCAAGAGGGCAAGAAGGCTAGATGGCAAGTTGGCAATTAACCCCTTTGCCCTCTAGCCATTTAGCCCCTTTTTAATTTCACCTATTTCCGCATCCTATCAAAATCGATTGTCAAGACTTATGATTAAGTTGAGCCCTGGCGAATTGATGCCGGAACCGTGTTCTCGATATCGCTTATCCAGCAGGTTTTCGAGGGCAACAGTGAGGCGATTAAAATCAGTCAACCGAACGCCGCCGCGCAGGTTGAGCGTATACCAGCCTGGTGTGCCGGCGTCAATCGCTCGACCGTCCGCGTCAAACTTCACTTTTTTGGGGTCACGGGTCTTTCCTTGAATGCGTGGGTCTCGTATATCACCGCGGCTCAGCCTATCCTGCCTCACTGCGCTACGCGCAAAGAATTCGCCCCAGAACCGATTGGCTGGTTTCTCCCAGCGGACGCCAATTATCCCGCTTAATGGGAATTCACGGCGGATGCGTTCCTCCCACGGCTTTTTCGGGTCCGGTTCCTTACCCTTGAGAGTCAATACCTTTCCTCGCATGAGCGTCCCGTTGCCATAGACAGACCAACCTGAACGAATCGGGACGAGCCCTGTGAGTTCAATCCCTTGAATCTGGGTTTTATCAACATTGTCTTTTGTGAAAACATCGATGCCGGGGTTGGCAGCCTGAATATCCTTGTAGAGTTTAGGAATCGGTTGACCTTCATACGCTTCCTCAAGAGGAACGCGCGTGACTAAATCGGTGATTCGGCTAAAGAAATAGGTCACAGAACCAGAGAAGTGTGGGTAACGCGCTTTGAGTCCGCCTTCAACGGACCACGCCTTCTCTGGTCTTAGGTCTGGACTTGGGGCATCGATTCCTTCGTTGGTAACTTCAACAGCAGTCGTGTCATTCAAGCTTGGTGCGCGGAACGACGTTGCGGCATAGCCAATAAGGTTCAACCCATCCGTCAGTCCGAGGGTAATCCCGGCGTTGCCCGTCAATGCTCGGTCAGTATCGGAGAAGACGCCAAAACTCTTATCGCGGGCGCTGAGGTCGGCAGTCGTATGGAAGAGCGTGAACCGTCCGCCTAATGTCAATTCAACTCTGTCGAGGGGTTTGATTTCGTCTTGGACGAAAAGATTCACATCCCAAAACTGCGAACCGTCAGGGAAGCGTCCCCATGTCTCGTCAATTTTTTTAGCTCCTGTGTTGAGGTCAGTTTTGACCGTCCGGCTATTGACGAAGTCAAAATAGAAGTCACTGCCCACAACGACGCGTTGGCGCGGCAGTGTGGTTGTCACCGCCTGGGCGCTCACCCCAAAGGTGTTAGTCGTATCAAATCGCTCTCGACGTTCCGTCTTTCCGTGCTTGACCTCCCATCGTCCCTCTTTCTGGCGATGGAAAGATGTGGTAACGCGAAATTCATCTATGGCAGGACCAATCTGCTTGGTGAGGTATGTTGCGTAAACTAAGTCGCGATTCTGGGGAGCGAAGAAAAACTCGTCATACTGTCGGGGGGCAAATTTGTCGTAACGTGGGGTTTTGGGTTGACGCCACAGTTGGTAGGCAAACTTGAAAGCGCTTCTGTCATTGGGTCTGTAGACAATTTTTGCGTCCGCATCCAAGGCGCCCCAATCCAGTGGGCCCTCCGTATCAATGAGCCACTTCTCTGGGACCTCTCTGGGGGGTTCATCCATGAGGGGGACGTCCTTGGGGCGTTCGGTCACAATCTGGAATTTTCGGCTTTTGTAGTGGAGGTCAAAACCTTTGCCCGGATTTAGATTACCAAACTGTCGAGCAGAAGCGCCAACCGCAAAACCGAGTCGGTTTCGACTCCCCATCACTTCAAGTCGTCCAGTTCGCTCCTGTGTGGCGCTGGCATAGCGACCAAACGCGTATGTGCGAAATTTCCAATCTTGAGTTGCCTCATCAAAAATCGGGTCTTTTGTGAAGACGCTGAGAACCCCACCCATCGCGCCGCTACCGTATAACGCCGACGCCGGTCCGCGCATCACTTCGATTCTATCGATGGTATCTGGGGAAATTGTCGCAAAATACTGATTTGGACCGGAGCGAAAGGTGGAATTATTGAGGCGGACGCCATCAATCTGCATGTAAGTGTGATAGCTGGTGAGTCCCCTAAGGAATGGTGAACCTTGTCCGACCGTTGTTTGCTGGGCAAAGACCCCAACGGTTCCGCGCAGAATTCGCGGCGTGATGGGCGCGTTAATCCGCTCGATTTGTCGCCGGTCAATAATCGAGATGGAGTTCGGAGTACGGAAGATATCCTTCTCAACTCGGGTCGCCGTCACCGCTATCTCCTCCAAACGGATGGGTTCTTCCGTTTCCTCTTGGGCATAGATGAGATTTTGTCCAAAATAATGTAGCCCAAAACTAAGACAAAGCAAGCTAATCCAAATTAAAAATCTTTTGGTATTCATGACTTTCTCCTTTACATAGTTTTTTAGAATATAGGGTAAAACCATTCCACGAATGGCTTTACCGTTCCTCAAGGAGGCAAGATAACCTCCTTTTTAAAAATGGGTAAAATTCCATTCCTTCCCTTCCTTCCTTTTCTTCCATTGTGACAACTTTCCAGTCATCAAGGGAATCGGGTGATAAGTATGGAAGAAATGGTTCCGAGAAATCCCTTCTTCACTTCGGAAAACCGGCTTCCAAGGCGAGGATAGCATAGGAAGTTACTAAAACTGGGTCGGCTTCCATCCAACGGTCCTCCTCGTTCGCCCAATATCCTTCGGGTTTCTGAAGGGAGAGCAATTTTTTTGCGAGCTCTTCATACCAGTTGCGCTTTATGCCCTTCGCATCCGTAATGGTAGGTTCGCCGTAGACTGAGAGGGCTTTTGACATTGTGTGATAATTGTAATAAAGCCCTTGCATGCCCATTCCGTAGTTTTCATCCACGGTATAATGATTTTGAATCCATTTTACAGCCGCTTGCACGCGTGGGTCCTCCTTGTCTACGTTTGCGTAGATAAAGCTCAAAAGCCCCGCGTAAGTCATGCTTGCATACGACCTTGGGATTCCTTCCGCGTCGTTGCCCGCTTTGCTATTGCCAGGATAGTAGACGAATCCGCCGTCATTGCCCACCAAAGCTGTTGAACTCAGGTCATTCGTTTCGCTGTTATTCTGGGTTCGTTGTAGAAACTTAATCGCTTTATCCCAAACTTCGCTCTCCTCAGGCAACCCACTTTCTTTCAAACCCTGTAGAGCGAAAGAAAGATTCGATAAATCTCGCGTCGATGGGTCACTTCCGTAGCCGATGCCGCCGTAGAATTTATCGTCGGGAGTGACGCCTTCGCCTTCATCCAATTGAATCCCTTCGATGTACTTTTGAGCTTTCGCGATAACATCGTCGTACTTTTCATTTTTCGTTGAGCTGAGAGCCATCAGAGCAATCGAAGTGTTGTAATTCGGCAATGCGGGTTGGTCTTTTTTATCGTAGATTGAACCATCCGGATTTTGTGATGAGACGATATATTTGATTGACTTCTGCAAGAAATCATCGCTCTCTTTATATTTTCCCTCCGGGTGTCTCAGGAAGGCGGTCACTGCCAAACCCGTCATTCCAATCGGTTGATGAAAAGCTCCCTTTTCATCTTGCTGCGTTTTCAGCCACACCAGCCCTTTGTCAATAGCCGCTACGACTTCTTTTTTGAGTTCTTTATCCTCTTTGCCGTATGCCCAAAAGAATGAAGTTAGCATCAAAATAGCTAACATCACAGCGGATACGGCAAGAGCATTCTTGTTTTTCATGATATTTTCCTCCATTTTTTCAAACTTACGTTTTGTGTGAATTATTGTGTAACATATTCGTTATTCAACTTAAAAACGATAGGCAATTCAATCCGCAAAATATCTCGATTCAACGACTCTGGCAACGCTGGAAAAGGCGCGGCTTTTTCTATTGCCGCTATAGCAGCGTTGTCGAGAATATCGTATTCTGATGAATCGACGATAGAGACTTCTCCCAACTGCCCATCGGATGAAATGGCAAACTGTATTTTCGCAATCCCTTCGTATCCAGCTTCCCGCGCCCAATGCGGATACATTTTGACGTTTTCAATTTTCCGTCTAATTAACTCCAAAAATTCGCGCATTGGGTCGATGCGGCTTTCGGTTAGAGTTATCGAAGTCAGAATTGAATACAATCTGGGCAATCGACTTGGAACGCCGTTGGCGCGTGGGGTAGACCCCTGCGTTATCTGCGACGGGTTGGAACGGTTTAGCTCAATTTTGTAGGGACTAACAGGTGTTGCCTTAGTAATCCTGTTTTGTGGAATGACAAGAATATCCTGGAGCCCGTATCCTGACCGAATTAATTCATGGGACTCATCCTTAGATTTTGTTACTGCTGTAGTCGCGACCGGAGTCTGGGTCAAAGTATGCGCTTTTGAATCAGTTAAATTATGAAAGTTATGGCGGTTCAACACATCAGCTTCTTCATGCGTCAGAATCGACCTCACTGTTTTGACAATATTTTTTCTCGGACGAACTTTGGGCTGCGAAAACTGAAATATGTCAACATTTATAAAAGTATCGATTTTATCAGAATTAGTGCGTATAAACAAAGCCAACACAGTAAAGAAGGCAAGATGTAATCCAAGTGAAATTATAAGAAATTTTGGGAACCTATTTTTCATTCCTTCACCATAACAATATCACTGAGATTTCCACGGATGGCATCGGAAGTGGGAAAGCGGAAGTCGGAAGTTTATT
>DTYX01000330.1 GCA_012961655.1 Candidatus Poribacteria bacterium | reverse complement strand
CCCCACGCGAAAAAGTAGTGGAATTTGTATTCGATATACTGATTATTACTACAACAAGAAAGGATATCCATATTGCAAGAACAACGACGGAGAACTCAGGGACAAGACGTAAATGAAAATGGGAATGAGGGCGAAAGTCAAGAGGAGAGAAATGAGTTTTTGCCCAAAATTGAACAGGAAGAACGGGAACGGTACGAAAGAGTATTTGCCAAGCTCTACCAGCTCGCCAGAAAGATGCCAGAAGAGATGACTTTCTACGTTGTCGCGGCTCTTGTTAAAGCGGGACGGGAGGAGATTATCATTGCTGCAACCAATCATTACGTGTTTGGAACGGCAATTAGCGATGTCATACGCGGTGCCATGCGTTCCGAGGCCTTCCGCTATAAACATGCGGAACAAGCCCTATTTGAAGCAGTGGCGAAAGCCAAACGGTCATTGCAAAATAAGTTAAAAAATATAGCGAAAGCTGCAATCGGCGCATCCATACGAAGGCAACGCGCAAGAAAGGTTGCGTCAAAGATACAACAGGGGCAATACAACCCCATTATTGTATGTTAATAAGAGAATGGTTTCGCACGATACCTTTGAAAACGATGCTCACTTCAATCTGGATAACGTTTACGATGCCTTGAAAGTGGGCGCTGTCATTTACCGAAATGGAAATCCCATTGATATGTATACCAAATACATTTTCCTCGATGAGATTCCTTTTGGCGCATTAGAGAAGCGAAAAACACTCTTGCTGCAAGCCCAAAGAGATGAAACCAACAAATATCCACCAACATGGTATTTCGTAACAGCGGAACTCAGTCTGGAAGAGAAATGGGAACTCCAAGACAACTATGATTTGATCGTTGTTTTGGAAGAACCAAGCTGCCCCATACGCATCAATTAAGGATAAATGAGTGGAAAATAGCACACGGCCTGCCCTCGAACGATAAATGGGAATGTGCTTTTGACTCAACTCTCCTTTGTACAAAGGTCATGCCATCGTCTTGAGCAACTGGCGAGGCTGGCGCGCTCGGAATTTCTTGCAAATCAAGATAATGTGGATTTAGCCCACCACCACCTGCGTTTAGCGACAGAAGCGGCGGCAGATATGGGACGACACCGTAAGCCGAAGGCGTCGGTGAGCGAAGCGAACATAATCGCCCGAATGGGATGGGGACAGTCGATGAGTTACATAGACGTTTTTGAGCGTCTGGGAACACACGGAGTTTTGTCTCCGTCTTTGGCGCAACGCTGGGAAGAGCTAGCGCGCTTCCGCAACCTGTTGGTTCATCGCTATCCGTTGGTGACAGCGCAGGAAATTTACCAGCGTGTGTGACGGCATGTGACGGATCTCGAGGATTTCATTCGGGAAATCACTCAGTATCTAATGACAAAACTTTTCCGATTAATCAATACATAAGTTATGGAAGGGAAGGAGGAAATACCTATGACGAAGAAATACATAGAGGACACGAATATAGAATATCTTCCCGATACTCCGGGAAACCGGAGATGGCTGAAAGAGGTTGCCGCCTATGATGCCATGTGGGAAGATTTGCTCAAAACCCACGAGGGGAAGTTTGTCGCTATCCACAACGGGGAAGTTGTCGATTGCGATGATGATGAAAAGGCGTTGCTAAAGCGCGTGTTGAGTAAATATAAACCTGTCTATGTCGAACAGGTTCTGAAAACACGTTATCGTGAATACGTCGTTCCTGGCGCTGACATAGACTGAGGAGACAAGCATGCTAACTTTTCGTTACAGCAGGGGTGAATATCCACCCGCGCCGTACATCACCTTGGAAATAACTCCATCTGGGCGGAGACGTAAACCTATCCGCCGGCGAGCAAAATTAGACACCGGAGCGTCGCTTACCGTTATACCTGATACTCTTCCCGGACGATGGCGGATAGATTCTGTTGGAACGGCAACTCTTCGCGCTTACAATGGGCAAAAGTCGAGGCGACCGGTGTATGTGGTAGATGTTATCATCGGTTCAAAACGCTTTCAGGATGTTTCAGTGACTGTTGCGCCGCGCCGAAATATTCTACTCGGCAGAGACATCTTGAACCAATTGCGTATAACCCTGGATGGACCGCTGCAGATTATTGATATTCATGATGTTTGATAAACCGACGCTTCAAAGGCGATAATCTTTTCGTTGCACTTCGGAAAAGTAGTGAGTTACGCAGTAACGAGACGTGAAGTACATAAGGGAGGCATTTTCATGTTTAAACACATTTTTTTACACCTAAACACGAGGAATTATGGTGATTTTCACGCGTCACGCATCACGCATCACGCATCACGTTT
>DTYX01000329.1 GCA_012961655.1 Candidatus Poribacteria bacterium | reverse complement strand
TATAGGCTAATGCTGTCAAAGACAGACTTCCGAAGTCTCTGAGACTTCGGAAATCTATCTCACACTACTGAATAGTAAATTCGACTATATTTGATTGAAGTTTAGCGCTTCCTCTGAACGAATTTAGCGGCAGGTATGTTTTTTCTGCATCTTCGTCGGACAGATACAATGAAAGGTCGGCTTGCAGGGCGGCGATTGCATCCTGTTTCGCATCCGCAGGTAGATTTGGAGCGCTACGAATACTGGCAATCTCCTCTTCAATCATGCGTACTTGAGGGGATTTTTCCACTAAAATCTCTTTATAGACTTTCAGGTCTGTTACAACTTGCATTGAATAGCGTCCTTGAGTTGTCAGAGGGTAATAATCTGATAAGTCTTCCAGGACCGCGGAAATTTCCGAATGTGCTTTTAACTCCACGCCTGGAATACACTGCACCGCTTCTCCCCTTTCATAGAGGGTTTTCGGCGTGGATGTTACGCCAAAGGGTTTATTAGGTTTTACCTCCTCTCCCGTCGCAGTTTTCAAGACAAGCCCGGAGAAGGCGCTCGCTCCTTCAATATTGTCTTGCGGCACGAGAAGGTCAAACTTACCTAATTTCAATTTTAACGTCACGGGAATGGCTTCCCCTGTGGCATAGTTAGTTTTGGATAGCTCTAGTTGTAAAGTTGCTACTTTAGCGGATTCAGTTGTTTCGGTTGCTGGTTTTTCTTTCTTTGGGAGAAGTTTATATGGCGCGCAACCGATGATAAACACTCCCACTGTTAGCAGTATCAAAATCCAATCTCTTTTTAACATTTTAACTCTTTCCTTTCGGAATTTAAAAATTCCCCAATCCGAATTTCTCTGCCCTTTTGCCATTTCACCTAATTTAGGAACTATTTCTCATACATCTGTTGGTTGTATATGGACTTGTGAATTCCTGAACTTCTACTTGATTCATAGCTTCCACGGTAAGAGCATTTATCTCAAGATTTTCTTCTGCTGTTTTAACAATATCCAAAGAGGCGCTAGTAGCTGGGTGTTTTGGGACAAAAAGCGCACAGCAATCATTATACGGCAGCACAGATGTTTTGTAGCTGCCGATGCGATGGGCTTGTTCGATAATCTCATTTTTATCCTGCCCTATCAATGGCCTTAATATGGGTAGTTGAGCGGATTCGTCAATGACGCGGATGTTAGCTAGCGTTTGGGATGCCACCTGTCCAAGACTCTCACCTGTGACAAGCGCTTGAGCCTTTTCCTTTAAAGCCAAAATTTCGGCGATTCGCATCATCATCCGGCGATATAAAATCACGCGTAGGTCAGGTGGTGTATGTACGACTATCTCTTTTTGGATGGCGATGAAAGGCACGAGATATAAGCGCGAATGATATTGATGAACGGTTAATAACTTCACTAGCTCTTTAACCTTTTCTAATGACGCGATATCAGTATAAGGGTAACTGTAAAAATGCACGAAAACCGCTGTAGCTCCTCGCTTCATCATCAGCCAGCTAGCTACCGGGGAATCTATCCCACCCGATAGTAAAACCGCCACTCGACCGCTTACACCGACGGGTAAACCGCCTGAGCCTCCGCTTTTGCTCAGATAGATAAAAGCATATTTTTCCACTATTTCAATGAAACAGGTTAGGTCAGGATTTGCCAAATCAACGCTTGCACCGGTATTTGCCACAAGGTAACCGCCAATTTCAGCGTTAATCTCGGGAGATGTTAGTGGGAAGTCTTTCTTTGAACGTTTGGTATCGACCTTAAACGTCTGAAAATCACATTCCTGAATCAGCCTCAACGCATCCGACTGTAGATTATTAATATTTTGTTGGCTGGCGTAAGCTAAAGCATAATTTGAGATGCCAAAAACCTTTGCCAATCGGTGTTGAATTTCATCTAATGCGGAATTTTCTTCTAATTCTATCAACAATCTGCCTGAAATTCGCCGGATATGGGCATATCCTGTTCCCCGCAGAGCTTTTCTCAAATTGTTTACCAGTCTCTTTTCAAAGAAGGCTCGGTTTTTGCCCTTCACTCCGATTTCGCTATAATGCACGATAAAGACTTTTCTCATCATTAATACTGCTCCTTAAACACAAAACGAGCTATGCCAAACCCTCATACCACTCCTCATCATCTATCTCCTGGTCGAATTCCGCCTCATCAATTCCAGTTCTTCTGCGATTCATTCTCTCTTGCAAGCGGGATTCTACCGACTCAATGTCACTTCGCAGTTGCACTAAATTGTTCATATATCGTTCTCGCGTGATATTTTCTACATCCTCTCGTCCTTCCCGCAGACACTCACCGCAGAATCTACCGATTACATTCATACCGTTATCTATTTTTTCCATAGCTTCATTCAAATTCCCGTGCGTCATGCTAATTTCAGCTTGAGATATGATGTTCATCATCAGCATATAGCCTTTATGCTGATATATATCCCAGGCGACTTCATCTGGGGCGAATTTCTTTGCCAAATCAGCGACGGCGATATTCGTTTCGGTATCTCTTTTAACATCTTCCCAACGTCTGATGCCAGAAAAGAAGAGATACCTCACATAGCGGTCATGAGATTCGCGATACAAAGTTCGCCAATCCTCTGCGGTGAGGCTAAATCCTTCATCTGTACCGTGAGTATCTTTATAATCCTCCAATTGCTCTTTAAAATATTCCATATATGAATCCCGACCGTGTGGTCGTTTTCCATCAGGCCTACCAGTAGCATAAATTCGGGATAAAGTAAAGGCGTTTGCTTGAATTAATACGACTTCTCGCCCATCAGCGATTTTTAAGGTTTTTACTGGTTTTTCGACATCATACGCAAGACTATCCAGAATATCATCTATAGCATCGATAATCCGAGTATTTTTTGCAATATCCTCTTTCATTATGTCCCTCCATCTCTGTTTTGAGATTCAATTACAATATTTTTACCTCCTTTTTTATCTATTTATCGGAACTTTAAAGTAGTTTACGAAGTAAAATACCTAAGTGGTATCTACAGTTTCATTTGACAGCGGTATCCACTATTTTTGCATTATATAAAAAATTCCCCTTCATGTCAAGCAAAAAAGGAGTATGGATTTGTAACGCAAGTTTGAAAC
>DTYX01000328.1 GCA_012961655.1 Candidatus Poribacteria bacterium | reverse complement strand
GCCGCTCCATCAACTCGCCTACATCTCGACAATGGCCGATATTGCGGAGCTTCTGATAGATGCGGGAGCGGACATCTCGAAAAGCTGTTGCAGGAGAACCCCGACCTGGCAAACGCTCGACGCGGACCGGATGGTCGGACGCCCTTGCATTACGCCGCTGATTTAAGCCATTTCGATATCGTAAAAGTCCTCTTGAAATATGGTGCGGACGTGAACGCGCAAGACGCCAAAGGCCGCACGCCGCTCCAACTCGCCGCGCATCGGCATGCCACCGAGATTGGATACTATTTGAGTGTGATGTGGTCGTATACAATTGAAGCCCTTTTGGACCACGGCGCTGGCGAAGATGTGTTCGATAATGCCGCTCTGGGCCGCTGGGATAGATTGTTGAAGTTGATTTGTAAAGATCGAACCTGCTTATGTGCCCGTGATGCCGGGGGCAATACGCCCTACCACATCGCCGCCTGGAACGGCAAAACCGATGCTCTCGAACTACTATTGGAACATGGTATAAGGGTGGCTTTCACCGAGAACAACGAAGGCAAAACCGCGATTGATATGGCTGCAGAGGATGGGCACAAGTCGGTGGCTGAACTGCTCCTGCGGCTCGGCGCCCATTTTGATGCCCCCTGTGACATCTTCTCCGCGGCGACGCTCGGCTTGGTCAGAGAAGTAAGAAAACAACTTGAGGAGAATCCGGGCATAGCCAATGCAACCGACTCCGAAGGCAAGACGGTATTGCGGTGTGTATCTGCGCGCTGGCGGAAGGAGAAGTTCTTCTGGCGGGAGTGGCGATATGAGCAGAAAGAGGAAGCCCTGCATGCTGTCATTGACCTCCTGCTCGAACATAGCGCCAAAATGGACATCTGGACGGCGGCGAGTTTGGGCAGAAAAAACGATGTGGCTGCTCTTCTCAAAACCGACCCGGCGTTAGTGGACGCCTTCGAGGACGACTTCGCCCCGATTCACTGCGCCGCGCTGATGGGACATGCTGAGGTGATTGACCTGCTGCTGGACAACGGCGCATCCATAGAGGCGCGGGGGATGTGGAGTTGTACCCCGTTGCACATTGCAGCCTGGACCGGACAGAAAGAAGCGGCTGAGACCCTCTTAAACCGCGGGGCTGACATCGAAGCAAGAACGAGCGTAGGAGTAACGCCACTGTTTATCGCCGTTTATGAGGGACAGCTTCCGGTCGTCGAATTGCTGGTTGAGAACGGCGCTGATGTTAATACCGCAGAAGGTCAACCACTTCTTTGGGCAATCTGGGAGGGCCATTCGGAGATTGCAAAATTGCTCATTCGCAGCGGGGCGGATGTCAATCTTCCCAAAGATTGGGGGCGGTCGGCTCTGTGGAATGCGGTCAATAGGGCGGATTATGATGATGTCATCGAGTGTCTGCTGGAACATGGCGCAAAGGTTGATGAACCAGATGACGAAGGTTTAACACCCCTGCATGCTGCTGTGCGGTCTTGCAATCTGAAAGCGGCGGAATTGTTGGTAAGGTACGGAACAGAAATCAACGCGAAGGACAAACGGGGAAAGACACCGCTGAAATGGGCATTGGATGCAGAACATGAAGCGGTTGTTGACCTATTGCGTCGGCATGGCGCGACAGACTTGAATTGGGAGAAGGAAGACCGCTTGTAGTAGCGTGCACGTTTGGTTGTTTTGACTAATCCCTGCGACTTTAGTCGCTTTCCGTTACTACAATATAAAGTATGGATTCCAAAATTAAAAATTTTCCATCACAAACTTTAGTGCTTCCTCCTTTGTCTCTATCTGATTCTCAAGTTGCGCTTCTTCAACCGCGCTTAGAATTTCTTTGAACATTGGTCCAGGCTTGTATCCCAAATTGATGAGGTCATGTCCAGTTATCAACGGTTCCGGTTTAATCTCCTCTGCGCTGTATTCCTCGAATTTGCGTCTGCAGAACTCCCAGTTTGCCAAATCCCCATGGCTTCCCAGACAATCCGCTTTGTGGAGCGCCAACTCATCTAAGAATGTCTCACGTTGAAACAACCGCTTTAAGGTGCTCATTTTCATCCGATGGATGTTCATAAAGGTCATGTGATTTTCGACGCAAGCGACAATTTTTTCACGTTCATCTTTGGAAAACCGTAATCTTGTGCAGATATTCTTCGCCATCTCAGCGCCAACTTTATTGTGGCCGTAAAATCGGATTCTATCGGTGATTGTCATCGTCCGCGGTTTGCCTACATCATGTAGCAGAGCGGCGAAAGCCAACACCGGCGAAGGTTCATCGAGATTATCGAGGGTAAGCTTTGTGTGGGTGAACACATCTCCTTCCGGATGGAATTTTCGCGGCTGTGGGACGCCGACCATCGCGCTGACTTCCGGCAAGACATAAGCTAAAAGTCCAGTATCGTGTAGAAGTTGCAAACCTCTTCCCGCGTTTTTGCCTGTGAAAATTTTTACCAGTTCCACCTGTATGCGCTCATAACTGACTTCGAGGATGGCTGGCGCAAGTTCCTTAATCGCCTCGAACGTCTTCTTTTCTATCTGATATTCAAATCTCGCGGCAAAGCGCACAGCGCGTATCAAGCGAAGTTTATCTTCGGTGAATCTTTCTCTGGGTTCGCCGATACATCTGATAATTCCATCTTCGATGTCTTTCTTACCGTTGACGTAATCGTATAATTTTCCCGCGATGGGGTCAAACATCAGACCGTTGATGGTGAAATCCCTTCTTAGCGCGTCTTCTTCGGCGGAAGCCGATAAGTGAACGCTTTCGGGATGTCTGCCGTCGATGTATCTGTCATCGGCGCGAAATGTCGCTACTTGGAACGGAATATTATCTATGACAACTAAAACTACGCCGAATTGCACCCCTACAGGTACAGTCTTTTCGAAGAGCGCCATGACCTCGTCTGGACGCGCATCAGTGGCGATGTCGTAATCGTCAGGCTCTATTCCCATTATCTCATCCCGAACACACCCGCCGGCAAACAGCGCTTTGTATCCCGCACGGTTCAAATTTTTTACAATATCGATAGCTATTTTCCTTATGTTTTCAGGCATCCTTACTCTTTTCCCCTGTTTCATTACAAGATAAATAGTATTCATATCCGCCCGGGTAAAACCGTATTTCGCCATTGTCCAGTTCGATTACCCGATTCGCCACTCGCGTCAGCAGATAACGGTCATGCGATGCAAACAGGATGGTTCCTGGGAATTCCACCAGGGCCTGCTCAAGTACTTCGACGGAAGCGATGTCTAGATGATTCATGGGTTCATCTAAGACGAGAAAATTTGACTTAGAATGGACTAGTTTTGACAAAATGACACGATTTCGCTCGCCGCCGCTTAGGTCTTTAATTTTTTTGAAAGCATCATCGCGATGTGAAAATAGCTTTACAAGCAGATATCGAGTATCACACACAGTCAGTTCCGTCTCGGTTTGAAGTTCATCAAAGATAGTGCGCTCACCTTTTAGTCCGCCCATCTCTTGGTCGAAATAACTTACGATTAAACCCTCCCCCAATTTCACCTCGCCGCTGGTCGGGGGTTCCAATCCTAAGATGATTTTGATTAAAGTCGTTTTGCCACTCGCGTTTGCCCCCACCAGAGCGACATGCTCCCCCCAACGGATATTGAAATTTGCTTTGGAAAATAGTATGTTATCACCATAGCTTTTAGTTAAGTCCGTCACTTCAACAACCATCTCTCCGCTACGCTTCTGCACTTCAAAATCCAACTGTATCCTCTTCCGCTGAGAATCTGGTTTCTCCACCAATTCCATTCGCTCGAGCTGTCGCTGTATGCTCCTCGCCTGCCGAGCGCGTTTTTTACTACCCTCACCGCCCCATTTTTTGAGCAACGTAATCGACTTCTGAAGTCGTTCGATTTCATGTTGTTGATTGACGTAAGCATAGTATTGGGAAGTCATGTGGCGTTTTTTCCAGTTGATATAATTAGAATAGTTTCCATGATACCTGGTTATCTCACCAGCATCCAATTCGACAATTTCAGTAACGAGTTGGTCTAAAAGATAGCGGTTGTGTGACACCAGCACGAAGGCGCCTCTGTAATCGCGCAGAAATCGTTCCAGCCACTCGATAGCAGTCATATCGAGATGATTGTCAGGCTCATCGAGTAGCAGTACGTCTGTTTGAGGAGAGCCGCCAGTTTCTTGGTCTCCGCGTTGACGCAGCAACAAACAAGCTAATTCAACGCGAGCTTTCTGACCGCCACTCAAAGACGCCGCGGGTAAATCAAGGTCAATCTGCGATAATCCTAGTTCATTTAAAACTCTCTTCCGACGGGTTTCGTAGATATACCCGCCACGCCACAAAAAATCCTCCTGCACTTGACCATACTCATCCATAATTTTCGCCGGACACCCTTCATTCTTTTCCTCGCTCATCTGCGATTCTAAAATCTCCATCCGCTGTTTGAGTCGTATCAGAGTTGCTGAGAATTGGTCAAATATCTGGCGTACTGTTACACTCGGTTCAAAAACCGCATCTTGACGCAAATAACTAATAACGCTCTTTTGAGCAATTCTGACTGTTCCTGAATCAGACGCCAACTCTCCTGCTATGACTTTTAACAATGTCGATTTGCCTGAAGCGTTATCACCGACCAAACCGACTTTGTCTCCATCTCGAAGTTGCAAGGAGATATTTTTCAATACTTCTGTCGCGCCAAAGGATATTGATACATTTTCTAATTCGATAAGTGTCAACCTATTTCCCTCCCTACTTGTGTTTAGTATAGCTGAAAACTGGTGATTTGTCAAGTCAGAGAAAAATTTCCCTTGACATTATAGAGGGAAAGAAGTACACTGTTTTAGTGTATAATGTTTTCAATTCCAGGAGGTGCATGAGGTGACTTCAACGCAATGTATGTTGACAGCTCTGGAGGGCAAAGTCCCCAAGCGCTTTCCAGTTGTAACTCCTTATTCTTACCTAATGCAGTGCGACCTCTGGAAGACTTTTCCGCTTATCTTGATTTGACAGGCGCTCCTAAATGGGAAGACTTATATGGAACCGCTCGATTTGGAAGCCGTCGGCGGACCGAGATTCAATGAGACGCGTCATTTCGTCGAATGTATCAAAGAGGATAAAACGCCGTGGAGTAATCTGGAAGATGCTCTGAAAACGATGAAACTTTGTGAGGCAATTGAAAAAGGACACAAGGGAAGATTGGATTAGGAGAAATAAATATGAGCTAATAAACAGGAGGAAATTCCTATGACATCGATAGGAAACAAGGTGAGCGGTGTCGGCATCATTGGGGCGGGGCGTGCTTCAAGAGACCACGTTTACGCCGTCAAAAATATTCCGGAGCTTCAACTCATTGGTGTGGCAGACCCAGACGAAGCTCGTCGCAACGATTTCGCTCAACGGCATCAATGTGACGTCTACGAAGACTATCGGCATTTGCTTGCTCGTGGCGATATCCATCTAATCCTTGCCGGAGTGCCTCATTGGTTACACGCCCCACTGAGCATTGACGCTCTGAATGCAGGCAAGCACGTCATGGTCGAAAAGCCCAATGTTCGACATGCAGTTAGATTAATCGGTGGTATCTCCGATGAATTATTTCATAGTCATGTTACCCGAAAAGCTGGAGCTCCCCCGCGCCGAGAATTTTGGCTACATGCTCGACAGTTTCAGTGAACTGGCGCCGGTGCTTGAAGAAAACAACGCCTATACCTCCATCGAAGGATGGCCTGGTCATGGCTCCCTCTGCTGCACTCCAGAGTGCTATCGAGCCTTGTTCAAAGAGATATGTTTACATTACACATTTTGAAAGAAGGAGTGACCTGCATTTTGGCAACGAAAAATTTAATCACCGCAGATGAGTTTTTTAACTTAGCGCCTCATTTAGGTCGTTGCGAACTGGTGAGAGGAGAAATTATAGAAATGTCGCCACCGGGTTTAATACATGGCAAAACTGCGATGAGACTTGGCGCATGGTTGTTCAATTATGTTGAAGAACACAACCTCGGAGAAGTATTCGCGGCAGAAACGGGTTTTATCGTTGAGCACGCAACGGATGAACAGTCTCATGACACGGTTCGTGGTCCCGATATCTCATTCGTCAAAAAGGAACGTATTCCTGAGGAAGGATTGGATGATGCTTGGGGAAATTTCCCACCTGATTTAGTGGTTGAAGTAATGTCTAAAAATGACACTCAGCGGGAAGTTTTAGAAAAAGTCGGAGAATATTTAGACTCAGGTGTACTTTTGGTATGGGTTGTCCGACCGCAGAATAAAACAGTGACGATATATCGCTT
>DTYX01000327.1 GCA_012961655.1 Candidatus Poribacteria bacterium | reverse complement strand
GTGAAACATAAACGCGGCTGCCGATTGCGTCCCGATTCACTTCTTCACCGCCGGTTATGCTGTACACCCCTCTGGGAATAGCTGGCGGGGTGGTATCAGGCTCAGATACTATCCGCCTGTCACAGGAATCAGTGTTTATCTCACAACCGTACATAGCAAGCAGAATTATTGGAATAAGGCAGAAAATTAGTCTTTTGGTTATTCTGGTAAACATCGTTGCTTTTCCTCCTGGTCTTTAAAATTGCAAAAACGATTGATTTTCTCTACTTGACAATTATGTTAAGCAAAATTAAGCAAACTCTGTGCCAATTTAAACTACGAATCAGGTTACTATCAAAATCATAGGTTGTGAGTATTTCTATCCGTCCAATCAAAGGTATTGTTCTATTTTTGATACTTAAAAGGTGTAGATTTGCTACAATTCCTTCCCATCTTGCCCATTAGCCCCTGTTCTCCATTGTCCTCAAGCATGTATCTACTGGTGATTCCGAATTCCGTTCACTTACTCATTCGACATAACTTTCGCCAACGCTTCCCTGAACTGGTTCAGTCCGGTGGGTTTGCTCACCAGGCAATCAACCCCTTCTGGCATCTCGCCGACCTCCTTCATGATATCGGCAAATCCCGTCAACATAATGATGGGCATCTGCGGCTGAAGTCTTTTTATGAACCTGGCCAGTTGCGCGCCGTTCATGTCCGCCATAGCCTGGTCGGTTAAAACCACATCAAACCTTGCGGAACGTAACTTCTCCAATGCCTCTCGTCCACTTGCCGCGATCTGAAAGGTATGTCCGTCCGCTCGCAGGAAATCGGTCACTAAAGCACGTATCGTCTGTTTGTCATCAACCACAAGGACGTGAAGTGAAGGCGGCAAGACGACGGTTTTTTTTGAACTCTTTTGCACCTTTTTCGCCCGCGGGATTGGCAGACTAATAATGAATGTAGTACCCTCTCCAGGTTCGTTCTCGATGTTTATCTCCCCTCCATGTCGTTGGATGACGCCGTATACCATCGACAGTCCCAAGCCTGTGCCGTCCTTTTTTGTCGTGAAGAAGGGGTCAAAACAGTGTTCTTTGACATCATCCGTCATGCCGATGCCAGTATCTTGAACCGCAAGAGAGACATGCTCGGCATCGGAAGAGGTGCGAATTGTTATCGTCCCACCCGTCGGCATCGCGTCCACAGCATTGAGAATTAGGTTAATCAAGGCTTCGCGCAATTCTGCTTCACTGCCGTTGACTCTGGGAATGTCTCGCAAGTCTGTCTCAATATCGATAGTGATACTCTCCGCCTGCGCTTGGTCTTTCCATCTCGGGCTCGTTAAGTCAACCGCTTGTTTGACCACCTGGTTAAGTTCAACCGCGAAAAAGGCTTCACCCGCTTCGCGCTGACGGTAAAATTCACGTAGACGTTTGACGACGTTAACGGCACCTGAGGCGGCGGTTCGCATCATCTCTAAATAACTCTTCACTTTTTCCACATCGCTCAAAATTGCCGGCATCGTGAGCATCAGGTCAGTATAACCCAAAATCGGCGACAGAACATTGTTGAAGTCGTGGACGATACCGGAAGCTAACTGCCCCAACGCCCGCAGTCTCTCCTGCTGGATAACTTGTCGTTGTGTCTCACGCAGTTCAGCTTCAATTCTCTGCCGTTCAGCGCGCGCGCGAAGCGCCATGACGCCGAAAGCCAAGTCACTTGCCAGTGTCGTTAGCAGTTCCACTTCCTCATCGTCAAAAGCATCTATCTCCGCCGCATAGATGTTCAACGCCCCCAAAGTTTGACCTTCGACAATCAAAGGTAGAGCAATGGCTGAAGCGTATCCGAACTTTTGCGCTTCGGCGCGCCAGAGGGCATAATCCGGGTCAGTCAGGGTGTTTTTACAAATGACTGGCTGTCCCACTCGTATAGCCTTGCCAGTGGGTCCTCTACCTCGTTCGCTATCCGCCCAACTGATGTCCACGGTATCGAGATAACCTTCTTCGAAGCCAGCTTGTGCCACAGGGCACACGCTCTTCTTTTCGTCCCGTTCGGCGAAGCCTATCCACGCGATATGATATCCACCAACTTCCACCGTGATCCGGCATATCTCAGACAGTAACTCCGACTCGTCCGTAGAGCGTATCAACACTTGGTTGCACTGCCTGATAGTATCGAGCGCGCGGTTGAGCTGGCGCAATGATGTTTCCATCTGGTGCTTTTCCGTGATGTCGTGACAGATGCCTCCCACAAATTTAATCTGACCATCATCACCATAAATCGGATAGAGGATGTCGAGATGCCAATAGGTTTTCCCTTTCAAGTTCAGGGGATGCTCGAAAACCAAGCGCTCGCCGGTCTCAATGACACTCTTCAAATGTCGCAGATATTTTTGTCCCTCCTCTGCACTGTGGATTTCCACCACACTCTTTCCAATAACGTCCTCGGGAGTAAGTCCCGCCAGCTCAAGCGCCTCGCGGTTAATGCTCTGATATCGACCTTCAAGGTCAAAAGTAAATATCCACACCTGTGCGGATTCCACCAGGAGGCGGTATCGTTCTTCAGAGTTTCTCAAGTTGCGGATGGCTTCATCATGTTCTTTGCCGAGCTTAGCTTTCTCAAGACTTTCCTTCACCGCGGAGGGCAAACGACGCAGATGACGCTTGAGGACATAGTCACTTAGCCCTGACTTCATCCCTTCCACGGCAATCTCTTCGGCGCCCGTATCGGTTACCATGATTACCGGCGGGTATGGGTACTTTTCTTTAATCTGCCTCAGAATCCAAAGCCCATCAATCCATCTAAGTCGATAATCGATAAGCGCTACGTCAAAATCGCCACGGGCTAATACCTCCTCAAAATCCGCCTTTGTCCGAACCAGTTCAAATTCCGCGTCAGGAAATTCTTTCTGCAACTCCAGAGTAATTAATTCCCTATCACTCGGGGTATCGTCGATAATCAAAAATTTCACCATTTATCACCTCTGATTTTCACACTCTATATCGAGGAGCCTAATTTTGGTATAACAAACTAAATATTACCATAAGAGTATAGAATTATCAAGGGTAAATCAACTAGTAAAAAATTCTTGACAAAGTGTCATCAAAAAGCTATAATCAATACGCTTTTCTGAAATAATCGCGGTATGCTACCAGGGGGTATATTCCTTGAATTACTTACGGAAAATTTTGGCGATAATCTCATTTAGTCTTGTAATTTTTACCGGAGTATCATTATCGCAGGAGAATATAAATGAGAACGTTGGCACAAGAGGATTAGGATTTTTAAAGATTGGCGTGGGCGCTGAAGCAATCGGCATGGGTGAATCTCATGTCGCTCAATCCCATAATCTCTTCTCTTCCTATTGGAATCCCGCAGGACTGAGCTTGATGCAACGGGCTCAGCTAGGCTTTATGCATAACAGTTGGTTTGAGGGAATTAACCATGAGTTTATAGGTTATGTGCATCCCTTAGGCACATTAGGGGTTTTAGCGACGAGTTTTTCATACTTATCCTTTGGAGAGCTAGAACGTCGAGACGCAAGCGGAGAGCTACAAGGGAGTTTTCGCCCTTATGACCTGGCTCTGGTATTTTCCTACGGCAAAAAATTTACTTCCAACTTTGCCGCGGGAATAAATCTGAAATTTCTTCGCGAACAGATTGATGATAAAAAAGCCCAGGCGCTCGCTTTTGATTTTGGCGGTAGATACGATGTCCCCAAAAGCCAATTAACGCTTGGGGTTAATCTGCAGAATTTTGGCACGAAGGTTAAATTTGTGGAGGAATCCTTCGACCTTCCTCTGAATTTGAAACTCGGCGCAGCTTATAGATTGTTCGAGGAATCCATTGCTATCACAACCGACCTAAACTATCCATGGGATAATGATGTTAATCTCGGATTTGGTCTAGAATATACTCCCATAACGTTATTTCACCTGCGTTCAGGTTATCGATATTCTTGGGGCGGAAACGATTTGGGTGTAGTTTCAGGTTTAACCGCTGGACTTGGGCTTTCAATCGAAAGCTATCAGATCGATTACGCTTTTGTCTCCTTCGGAAAGTTGGGGCCAACACATAGGGTTTCTGTCCTGGCAAATTTTTAAACTGGTTTAGCGAAATGATTTACCGGCCCGCGTCCGCTGCCGATATTATACGAATAACGAATCGCATTGGTAATGTAATCTTTCGCGATCTTCACCGCGGATTGCAAATCATTGCCCTTTGCCAATTCTGCCGTAATCGCCGCGGAAAAAGCGCAGCCAGTTCCGTGAGTATTTCCGGTTTGTAGACGTTCGCTGCCGTAGTAAATGAATGCTTTCCCGTCAAAGAGCACATCTATTGCATCTCCGCTCAAATGCCCGCCTTTTACTATAACATTAGCCGCGCCTTTATCCTTTATCTTTTGCGCCGCCAATTCCATATCCCGTGTGGTTTCGATTTCCATCTCCGCAATTACCTCCGCTTCCTTGAGATTGGGGGCAATCAGATAAGCCAGCGGGATTAGTTTTTCCACCAAGATTTCCTGAGCGGAGACGTTCATGAGACTGTCTCCGCTGGTCGAAATCATAACCGGGTCTATGATAACTTTTGAAAGATTATATGCCTTTATTTTTTCACAAACCACTTCAATTATTTGATTATTTGCCAACATCCCCGTCTTGACAGCATCCGCTCCGATGTCTGTCAGAATAGAGTCAATTTGAAGCGCGACAAATTCGGCGGGCAGTTCATAAACACCTTGAACGCCCACAGTATTTTGCGCGGTAACCGCAGTAATAACCGACGTTCCATATACCCCCAAAGCGGCGAACGTCTTCAAATCCGCTTGAATTCCCGCTCCGCCGCCAGAATCTGAGCCTGCTATCGTCAATGCTTTTTTAATAATCATTGTTCTATCCTATTCAGTAAAGGCATATTTGAAAGCCGCGTCTCGCCAACGCACTTTCCCAAAAGAAAAAACCGGAGACGCGCTACCATTTACTGGGCGCATTTCCGGTTATAATAACTTATTACGATACTATTTCTCATCGCACTACTTTCTATTAGATGAGTCCGCTCTAATCAACATCGGCTGCTGTTTTTTAAATTCGCCCAGCTCCTTTAGCCTTATTAGCACTTGTCTTACATCTCGACGGAAGGTATCGTTGGAGATAGCAAATTTAACTTGTTGTCTCAAGGTAAGTTGGCTGTTTAACTCATCTTTTAGTGTTTCCACGTTTTTAGCAAAATTATCTTCAATTTCATATAGCTGACCCAAAGCAGTTTGTAATTCCTCTTCAGAAGCATCGCCTCGCTCATCAAGAATCTTGAGCTTCTTTAGGGCCTTCCGTCTCTCAACCCAGTACTGTTTTCTAAGCTCTTCTATCTGGTTAAATTTCGGATAGAAAGACGTTAGTTGTTCTTTGGAAAGAGATAAGTCACTGGTGAGTTTCCAAATGCGAACGACATCTACAATTCCCGCTATATCTTCCTTTTGATGAGTATCTTCTGCTTTGAGAGGTATTAAAATAGCAGATGTGAGAATCGCAGCGGCGATAAGAGTAGTAATGATAATTAATCCCTTCTTCATGATTTTCTCCCCCCTCAGTTTTTAAAATATTAGAGCTAATAGCCAAGAGACACAATCGCATCT
>DTYX01000326.1 GCA_012961655.1 Candidatus Poribacteria bacterium | reverse complement strand
TTCCGCCTATGAAACCAAGTACGGATATAAATTATTGCCCGCCCATCCGCGACAGTTATACAAGGAAAATCTGGAGCGAAGCGACATCCCGAGAACCGGGGAGGCTATACAGATGCAGCGATATCAAAAAAATGCTTTCTATTCAAAGGATTTAGTGGAAATTGAGCCGATCGGATACATCAGGGAACAGCGGGTAGCTAGACTCAAAATCAACCCCATCCAATACAATTCCGTCACCGGTCAACTTCGAGTATACAAGCGGATGGAAATTAAAATCACCTTCCCCGGCGTATTCGCCGCGCCCTCGGTTACTGCCTCCACAATTCGCTCCGATTCTGAATTGTTTGAACATTTCTTCGAAAGCAGTTTGATAAATTATAATCAATCTAAAATTTGGAGAATATCCGAAGATGGAAGTAAGGAAATAATTCCGAAATCCGCAATGGCCCCTTCACTGGTATCGTTTCAAACTCCCGAGACAGCGGCTTATAAACTAATGGTAGAAAAAACCGGCATATACAAAGTAACTCAGCGAGAGTTGCGGGCTTTGGGGGCTGATTTTACTGATGTCGACCCACATACGATTAAAGTGCTTATGGAAGGAAATGAAGTTCAAATCTATGTGCATGGTGAGCGGGATGGACGCTTTGATGACACGGATTATCTTCTCTTTTATGGTAAAGGGCTTGAAAATAACAAATTCACCAATACGAATGTGTATATTCTCAGTTGGGGCGGTGCTTCGGGGCGTCGAATTCTCACCAGGGATGGCACACCACAGAGTACGGACGCGGATATTCCAACAGTATTCAAAGTCCGTGAACATTTTGAAGAGGATAGGATACACGATGAACTGGTGAATGTAAAATCTGAATTGGTTGACCACTATTTCTGGACCGGTTTTAACGGGCAAACTCCGAATAAAAAACAGAAACATCTCAAATTTAGCTTGCCCAAACTGGTCAAAGGCGTGCCGAAGAAACCGATATTGCGGATGAGATTTCAAGGCATCTCATACCGCCGGAATGAATTGCATAAAGTATCGGTAGTTTTAAATAGCGGTTTGATTTTAACGGCGCAATGGAATGGCCAAGTAGCGCCCGTAGTTGAAGCGGAATTTCATCCGGTGTATCTGAGTTTCCAAAATTTGCTCACAATCAACTGCGGAGATAATAATAACACCCCGCCGAATGAATTTGATTTTATGCTCGATTGGTTTGAGGTGGAGTATTGGCGCAATTTCGAAGCTGAGCTAGGTTCTCTGGAATTTTCCTCCGATACTATGCCGCCGGTTAGCGGTCCGGTGCACTACTATATCAAGGAATTTACCAACCCAGATATCGAAATATATCAAATTAACGATTCCGAAATTGTCGCGCGGATTGTCAATACTGGGGTTAGAAAGGAAAATAACAAGTATACTTTGGTTTTTGAGGATAACGTCGCTCAACCAACCCGATACTACGCCGTTCAACCGACATCATATATGAGAGTCCCCCGAATCGAAAAAGATATCCCTTCAAACCTGAGAAACCCAGCCAATAGAGCGGATTACATCATAATTTCACATAAAGACTTTATCAAAGGGATTGAAACTCTGGCTGAACATAGAAGGAAACAGGGGTTGGATGTTTTGATTGTCAATATCGAAGATGTTTACGATGAATTCAGTTATGGGCTATTCGACCCACGCGCCATTCAAAGTTTCCTCAGATATGCCTACCATAACTGGGATAAGAAACCCACTTATGTCCTGCTCGTCGGCGATGCCCACTATGACTATAAAAATAGCACTGTTAGAATGTATCGGGAAGATTACGGTATACAATATGACCTTTATCCGATCTTTGTGCCGACTTATCATAGTTGGTCGCCCGAGGGCGGCGAAACGGCGATGGACCACAAGTTTGTAACCGTTAGCGGCGATGACACGCTGCCAGATATGGCTATCGGTCGTTTAGCGGTACAAACACCGTCAGAATTGAGGGGGATGGTGAAAAAGATTATCGCTTATGACAAAGGCGAAAAAAACGATGGTCTATGGCGCTCAAGAATAATGCAAGTCGCCGATGATGAGGTCGACCATGTCGGAGATGAAGAGTTTGAAAAGAGTCGGGAGAGATTGATAAAGTACTATATTCCCGTCGCTTATGATACCCAAAAAATCTATCTGAGAGTGATTAAAAGCCCCGGCCGCACCAACAAGGAGATTATCGATAACATCAATGAAGGTGTGGTTGCGCTTGAATATGCCGGACATGGAGGCGCTTGGACGTGGGCCGACCAAAATATCTTCCGCGGGGATAATATTCAGATTCTGCGAAATAAAGGGAAATATCCCTTCGTCATCACAACGACGTGTCTCAATGGATTCTTCGACAAACCGGTAAAGTTTGGCGAACATAGCCTCAGCGAAGAATTTCTGTTGGGCGAAAATCGCGGCGCTATTGCATCCCTCAGCGCTACTAGATTGACTTATGCGGCGGCAAACTCAGCTTTCGATGAACAGCTTTTCACCCAGATGTTTAAGATTAAACCGCCTATCTTAGGGCTTATCATTTTACAATCGAAGGTGAATTTTATCGCTAAGCATACCTCTCTCTGGATTCCAGGGGCTGAACAGTATACCCTCTTTGGCGACCCGGCGACTCAATTAGCATTGCCTGAGCTTGAAATTATCACGGAACTAGAGGAAAAGTCACTTGACCCGTCGAAGGAATTGGTAATCAAACGCAATATCGTCGGCAAATATCAATCCGTAACCGATATTATCGATGGTATTCCGGTCGGCTCGGATTTCGAGAAAGCCGCTGATTTTAAGGCGGATATGGTGGTTACCGTAACTTACCCCAATAACTTAGATGATAACCCCAAAAATGATATCCCGATTCAACAAAAGATTGTGCCGATATGGAAAGGTGAATTCGGTGATATCAGGATGAATATCCCGTCAAACGCTATCAGTGGGGATGGCATCGTCAGGATGTTTGCGGCGTCAGGCGGTCTTTCAGCAATTGGCGGCGCAAGATTCTCTATGCACAAGCCTGTAATTTTAGCCCAACACCATGAGTTCACTGATGATGAAACAGCCCTGCAAATCTCAGTAGAATTGGCTGATAACAAAGGAGTTAAAGCAGGCATCAAAAAGGTTATCTGTTACTGGTACAATACAGTAGATTTCAAAAGGAAAAACGCCAATATGATACCCAAAGACGGTGGGTGGTATGAGCTGGAACAGCCTTTACCGCTGCCCAAGGGCGGACAGTCGATTAAATATCAGATAAAAGTGTATGATACGGAAGGCAATCTTATTGAGACTGAAGTAGAAACTGTAACCGCGCCTCTGGGAGCAAATATCGCCATTGCCCAGGATGTGGAATCGTTGGCGCCGCAAATATTTTATATCTTCTCCCAAATGTCGCTCTCGGCAACACTTGAAAATAACGGTGGCAAACCGTTAAAAACAGATATAAGGGTGTATTTCTTCGATGGCAACCCCGATGTGAATGGCGACGCCATTATAGATGAAAATGCGCCAACGCTCGGATATGCTATTCTCAAGCCAGAAGATTGGCAGCCAAACCCTGAAGTGCTTCAAACCGCAATTGCGAAGATAGAACTTCAAAAACCGTTGACTTCAGGTCTACATCAGATTTATGTTTGGGCTGACCCTGAATTGCCCGATTATGACCATAACGACAGGATTATCGGAAAACTTGAGGAACCTCTCTATTTCGATAATAGGCTCTCCAAGATATTTCTAGTAAACGATTTTGTCATGAAAGAAGGTGAAGATTTAAATGCCCACAGTTTGAATCGAGTGATGAATCTCTTCATTCCCAAAGAGGCTATCGAACCCACGATTGTCTCTATAAGCTCCGTCAACTTCCCTCATTATGGGCAGCCAGATATCTTGCCCGCCCCTTCGCCGACTATTTCAGGTAAGGATGCGTTCAAATTAGATTTTCAATCTGTTTCAGATAGCGATACTTTTAAGAAGAAGGCGAAACTCCAATTCAAGTTCGATGTGCGTAAGTTAAGAGAGATGGTCATGAAGGAATTAAATTTTAATCCCTTGCTGCCGCTAACTGAAGAAGAGGAAGAGCGTCTAACGGAATCGACGCTTCAAACGGCGAAGAGTTTTTCTATCTATAGTTATGATGAGAAGATGACGGCCTGGCGGATATTACCCTCGGAATTGCTCACCGAAGCGGATGGCAATTTTGCCCAGCGTGGATATGTTACTTCTGCAATCAACCAGAATTCCAATCCCACCTTGCTGAATCTAAGCAATATTAAAGTTGACCAGAGTCTGACTCCCACAGGAGAATGGGTTATCTTTTTTTTGGATGATAAAATATACGAAGTGCTGCTAAAAAAAGAGGGCGCAGCTACACATGAAAAGTTAGATAGGACGGGAAAGGTTGGCGAAGTGTTTAAAGACCGACTGCTCGGGCTGGAATTGAACATCCCATCCCCCAAACCCCATGCGGGGACAGGGGGGGACGATATGGGCAATCCATTAGTCTCCTCATTGGAGGGAGTAGGGGGTGAATTTGAATATGGAGATACCTTCGCTTTTAAAACCTACATAGCCTCTGATGGCACTATTAGCATCGCGAACATTCGAAATTACAATTACGGCGACGGTTCCGCTCTCATAGAATTACTTGAGGAAGATGAAGGTCGAGCGATGTTTCGGATTGGCAACTGGCTAATTTTCTTCCGAGATGAGAAGATTTATGAACTCCGCGATGGTTTGAATCAAATAGTACGCTACACCTACGGCACTCCTGTAACCGGACGTGTCAATAAACGTCTTCTGCTATCGCATCTTGGCATTGCGATTACCGTCAATGCGGGCGAAACGGGGTTTACATTTGGCGATAAAATTAAATTTAGCACTGCTATGGTTGGCGTTGTTGAGACCGAGATTGACCGCTTGGGAACTTTTGCCCTGATGCGAAATAACGATAAGAGACCGCCTAAGGTGCGGCTGTGGGTCGGCGGGGAACAACCACAAAGCGGCAGCGTCATTCCGCCGCGCCCTGAGATTTCAATCCTGCTAGAGGATATAAACGGGATAGATGTCGATAGTTTTTCGTTCATGATAAGCAAAAATGATGGTCCATTCCAGCGTGTTCCGGCCGATGATTATGATATTTCTAGAAAATTGATTTCCGTACCGGTGCGTTACACGCCAATCCTTTACATCGGCAAATATATCTATCATATCTCCATCCGCGACCTCAACGATAATATCACCGGCACAGAAGAGGAACCTTATGCGGAATTTACCTTCTTCGTCGAAGAACAACCTGACCTAACCCCGCCTCAAATTCAGATTCATCTCAACGATGGCGCTCTACTTGCCGATGGAGATGTGTTAGACTCTCAACCTCAGTTCGACATCCAGATTACGGATGAACATGGTCTCAAACCGTATAGCATCATGCTATGGTTCGGCAAAGTCGGCGAAAAATTTCAACAGCTTCGAGCCGGGGAAGATTACAAATTCAGCTTCACCAAAACAGACCCAACTCGTGCAACCCTTTCCTTCGCGCCTGACCTCGAAAACGGCGAATATCAGATTCAAGTTGAAGCCTGGGACACAAGTAAAAACCGAAGTTATTTAGACGGCGACGACCCATCACCATATAGATTTACCCTTGATGAGGATGTCCAGATAGATAATATTATCAACGCGCCCAATCCCTTTGAAAGAGATACTGTTTTTACTTACGATTTAACCCAAGAACCTGATGATATAACCATCAAAATTTACACCGTATCCGGCAGGCTCATCAGAACATTTCAGAACGCTTCCGCCCGCCGAGGCTATAATGAAGAATACTGGGACGGGCGCGATGAAGATGGCAATATGCTCGCCAATGGCGTATATCTTTATAAAATCATCGTTAAAACCGAGGGCAAAAGATTGGAAAAATACAGCAAGCTGGCTGTGTTGAGGTAATCCACACAAAATAGATAGAAACCAGGTTTTTGGGAAAAAGTTGGTTTCTGACTCGAAAAGCTGTTGACTTTATGCTTCTTTATTGATATAATTTTTTATCAACAGAATCACTAAATAGAAACCGAGTTTTTGGGGAAAAAATAGTAAGCGTTGTGAAGTATTGAGTTTTGAAAAAGGAATCTGAAGATTATGAAGCCAAAACTCTTTGATAAAATAACATTCCTGAAAACGACAAATCTTTTTGCAGAGACGCCAGAATCTTTATTGATGCAGATTAGTGATAGTATGCAGGAGATTGAAATGAAAAGGGGGACTACCATTTTCTGCGAAGGGGATGTAGGTGACGCTATTTATCTTGTGGTGCATGGCACAGTAGGCGTCGAAAAAAACGGAATTAAGTTAGTTACCCGCAGCAGCGGCGAATGCTTTGGCGAATTCGCGTTGTTAGACGAAAGACCGCGCAGTGCGTCTGCCATAGCAGAAACGGACGCGTTGCTGTTGAGGTTGGAGCAAAAAGATTTCCAAAAAGCAATTTCGCAAACCCCTAAACTGGCTTACACTATTTTCAAAATATTGACCGGCAAACTTCGTCAAGATGTTGCAGTTCAAGTGGAAGCCGCAAGGGAACAGGAACGCTGGCGACAAGACATAAGAAGAGCCCAGGAGATTCAAATGGCGATGTTGCCACAATCAGATTTGTCCACAGAAAAGATAGAAATCTCAGGTTATTGTCGCCCCGCTGCTGATGTAGGCGGTGACTACTACGACTACCTGCTTCTTTCCGATGATAAGCTTGCTATTATAATATGTGATGTTACTGGACATGGCTTCTATTCTGGACTTTTTGTGGCTATGGCCAAAAGCTGTCTGCATACTCAAGCGAAAATTGATTACTCTGTGGAGAAAATCATGGAGGCTATGAACCGCACAGTCTCCTTTTCAATGCAAAGCGGACTGCTCATAACGTGCTGCTACATTATTATGGATTTTCAGAATCGCATATTATCTTACTCTAATGCTGGTCATCCCTATCCTTATCATTACAGCCAAAGCACAGACAGCTTGGAAAGGCTTGTTTCTACTGACATGCTTTTGGGAATACCCGGTTTCGAAGAATCCAAATTTACAAAAGAGGAGAGAAAATGGGGAAAAGGGGATTTGCTCCTGCTTTACTCAGATGGAATAACAGAGGCGGAAGACGCAAATGAAGAACCATTTGGTGATGAGCGATTGGAAAAGATAATATTAGAAAAGAAGGGGGAATCTGCAACTTATATCAAGGATTATATTCTCAATGCGATTTC
>DTYX01000325.1 GCA_012961655.1 Candidatus Poribacteria bacterium | reverse complement strand
CATCCTATGCCAACCTTCACGCCACACTCTGACCTCTTCGATTAAAGTTCTAACTGTAGGATATGCGCACAATGGTTTGTAAGTTAGCGTTGATTTACAAAATGGTCTCTCAAAAAGTTGTATTCCTCTCTTATTCTCCTCTAACCTAAGAAGGGATAAATATCGTGAGCCCTCATGAATACGAAGTTCATTGTCAACCGCTGAAATTGCACCAACGATTCCCTGGGTTTTAATAAAGTTTATATTTTCTCTAATCTCGTTTAGTGTACATAAGGGATCAAATATGATAAAACCAATGTCATTATCCATTCCTGATTGCCGAACCATCTGTATTGCACCAATTGCCTCTTCAGGTTCCATACTCTTCCCATATCGTTGTAACTGGGACTCGGATGCAGATTCAATACCCAAAAAAGCCTTGCGCACTCCAAATTGTCGTAGCATATTCCAAAGTTTGTTAGATATATTCAATTCATTATTCGACCACTTAGCCGAATAAATGGACTTAGGTCTTACACTAACGTAGTAGTGAAGATTAGCCTTTATATCTCGACATGCTTGAAACAAATTCGAGAACCAATACCATGCGGATTGGATATCCCCACCAATGAAATCTTCATCAGCAAAAGTTGCTTCCGTAACGCCCCTGCCCTGTAACTCTTTAAGGTCTGAAACTACCCGTTCAACAGTGCAACGGCGCCAAGGTTCTCCATTGTCTAAATCTATAAGCCCCCTATTGCAGAAAGTACAACGCCCCCAACTACATCCCCTACTACTCTCCAAAAATACTTGTCCACCCATAGAAAAAATTTCTCCAGATAGTTTTCGCTTCGGCATTGGAAGTGTGTGCAAATTGATACATGCACGTTGGGTTTTCAACATTTGTCCGTCCATAAAAAATATTAAGTTTGGAATAGAAGTGTCTACCGGGCTGCGTTCAAGAACTTTCTGAGTAATTTTCACTATGGCGTCATCTCCTTCACCAATAACCACTATGGCGCTGGGATCAATCTCTTCAAGAAATTGCCTAGGAACGTATGTTGCCAGCGGACCTCCAAATACCGTCAGGCTTGGATTTGCAACCCGCACTTTCTGAATATCCGGATACACATCCTCAAGAAATTCATAGCTGCCATAAGTTGTGGAGATGCCAAGAATGTGAGGTTGAAATTCTTTAATAGTATCAAGCAATATTTTGCGCCGATCACCCTGAACAGCGTAGAGGTCAACAAGTTCCACTTCAATCTGAGAGCCAAGCTTTGTCTCTAGGCAGCCTCCAAGAATAGCAAGGGCATGAGATTCTCCAATAGCAGGATGCCGTTCAGAATATAGAGCAACAAGTAGAATACGTACTGGTGGTTGAAATTGTCTACTCAATGTTTGTCCTCCTCTAACGACGAAATACCTGCGCAATGCTGCAGAATTCTTTTTTTCTCCATTTCTACTATCCTTGCTTTTTCAGGTCCAAGCTCTGCTACATCAACAGCGCAAGATTTTATAGCTGCTATATCATCTTCAGAAAGTTGTCCTCCCCATCCCCTACTCTCACAAAAGAGAAAAAGGGTACGAATATCCCACCAACGTAAACGCATTTCTCTTCTTCCACTTAATCTAAGCCTCTCACAGATTGCTTGCCGAACTCGCTCCCAACCACAGGTACCATTATCGATGAATTGTCCAAATTCTTCTTCCTCCACATCCCCGAAATATACGAGCTGAATGGATCGATTTTCTACATCTGCTTGGCTTCCAGGCAAGAGCGATTGCATGTAAGAATACTCTATGTTGAATGCTCCATGCAATATTGCACTTATCGCGGCAGTACGACGAAGTAAAGAAAGTGGTTCCGCTGATACTGCGAAGTGTAATACTTTGACAGCATCAGTAACCGGTAGACGGCCTAGATAATACAAAACTTGCTCGCGAATTCGAGTGTTTTCTGATTCTATACCCCTGGCATCAATAAGCCCTGAGGAACTATCAAGTTCTTGGTCATTTTGGATAGCGGTATAAATAACCTCCCTATCTTTCTCTGTGGACGTTGCATTCACAATATAGCATTTCAATAGATTGTTATATACCTGATGACGCTCGCGCTTTCCTAGTAACTCAAAGGATCCACGAACGAAAACATTAACTTCGTAGCTGTAGATTGCTTGAAGTGCTTGATTAAGTATCTCGCCCCCATTTTTTAAAGCAAGCAGAACTTGCTCGGCAACATGAAATTCTGCTAGTGTCTCATGCGCAAACCGCGATATATATTTTTCACCATTAAATTCTTGGAATTCTAGTAACGCGCAAATCCCCGTGTCATCAAGCAAACTGCGTTCTTTACCTCTGGCTGAATCCACTTCAATACGAGACAGAAATTTCACGGGAACTGGCTCGCCGCGTTCAGTAAACATAATTGTAGCAAGCTGTCTATGAATTGCCTGGATTTCTTCCTTTGGAAGCCATGAAGTGCCTCTTTCTACTTCTTTGGCTAACCAAATTGAATAGAAAGATTTATATAGTCCATAAAGATTTTTTGTTGAGTCTGTTGGCAGATCATCCTCGCTAGTCAGTAAAAAGAGTAGCAAGGTAAGGTGAAAAGGGTTTTTCGCAAATAATTTCACAGAAACATTTTGGCGAGCTAGCTTATCGAAATCGTTCATTACCTCGGGTCGGCAAAGCTTATCAAGGTATTTCTTGGCAAACTCTACAACCATTGAATGATACTCCCAAGGACATAGTTCGAGGATGTCGTACAAAGTCTGAGATAAGTCTACATCTTGTAAAACATGACTGTGAAAATACATTTTCCGACATGCGATAATATACCAAGGGCTAGTTTGAGCCCTACCCAGAAGTTTACGGAGAAAAGTCAGTGTCCTTTCGGGCGAAGCTTCATCCAACCCATCCACAAAGAGCACAACTCGTTGACCTGGTGGAAATGGTTTTGGGGTTATGCCCTGTGCCTTCGCTACTTCAATCACAACTTCTTCGGTGCATCTTGCCTGTTGCAACTCAGGCGAAGCAGCTCGTACAATTATAGGTAATATACTTTGTGTTCCGGTGATAAAAGTATTTGCCAGCTCAAGAAATATAGCGGCGAGTGCTGTTGACTTGCCAATGCCTGCTTGACCAATCAATGCTATATTTCTACCAACAAACCAATGTTGTTTTATCCAATCTTTGAGGAGCAAGGTGGAAGTTGGATGTCGACGCGGACGTACAATTGGATTAACATAAAGTTCCGGCCAAATAAAGTCCAAGCTTGGACTAGGCACGGTAGCCCACGGTACCAGCGGCATATTAAGGACCTTTTGCTTCTGAGCTTCCACTACCGAGACTAACCAATCTCGCTGCTCGTATTCTCTCTCAGTAAATCGCTCGTAGGACTGTGGTAAATATTTCTGAAAGATCCATTTGTGCCGAACAAACATATTCGCGATGTCTGTTCCTGAAAAACAAGAAGCCCTTAAATTGCGTCGTGATGAAGTTTCTATTCTTGAAATTGTCGCTTGCAAATTAACCGATGCCGTAGTCGTTGTAAATAGAATAAATCCATCAGCCGAGTTATCTTCTATCAAATCACGGATTGAGCCCACATCTCCCGGTTTTACAGATTTTCCGCTTCGGGAGTTATCCTTACATTGCACAATCCAACGAAAATTTGTTGGTCCGGCAAATCTGGAGTTTATTGTTTCCGTAAAAATTATGTCAACCCCACGGTCAGGACCTCTTCCTGTTCTCATTGGATTAAATCCTTCCGCTTTAAGCAGATCAAATACTAGATTCTCGAAGTCCTCACCAGAAGGGCTTAATTCTTTGAAATCAACAATCACGGTAATTCACCCTGTAATGGTGTTATAACCCTCTTCATTCGTTCTTGCAATAAATCGCAGAGCTTACGCGCCAAAGGTATCTCTTGATCATCATATCGCTCAACATCGCTAAGATACTCGGTGAGTTGTCCTTGGTTTAATCTAGCATATGCAAAAGCTTTAAGAATAATCTGAAACTCTTCAGCGGCCTCAACTATCCGAGCCTCCAAGCTTTCGCAACGATGAAACTCATCCAAAATCTCAATCAGAGATGGTGCCACCGGTCCGATTACATCAGCGATAACACCTTCTTCAGCTTGCCTTTTAGACTTACCTATATATTTTTTTGCACGGCGTGGAAGATCCGTAACGCGCACTTCTCCAGATTCATGAAAAAGTGCCATTGTCAAAATTTTACCCATATCTACAGAGTCATCCAGGGATTGAGCTAGGAAGTATGCTATCACCGCAGTCTGATAGCAATGGTCAGAAACTCTCTCAGGGTCAGGAATTCCTACAAAAAACCATCCCATCCGTGGTAATCGTGTTAGAGCATCTAATTCAAGAAGAGTAGAAAGAATTTTTTCAGGGTCCATCATAAAAATCTCCTTTTCACCACTCCTCCACGGTAGCTTCACTGTACCTATTGGTAGTGGCGTATGTAATGTTGTAGTCTAGAAAGTTTTTGCTTTCCATAATTAGGCAACAAGTTAAGATACTGAACTTCCATATCTATTTCTCAGATTGCCAAGGCTACCTCTATACTTTGACGCTCGTAATAAGCATCCAAAATCTCCTCCGATGGAACATTGGGCAAAGACAACGTATCCAATCCCTCGGTGCGGGTTAAACGGACGGCCAAATCGGGATGTTCTTCATTCAATCTGCCGAATAACTCGCTTAATGATGAGGCGTCGAGGTTGAAAACGCGTCCAGCATTAGCGGGGATGCGCAAGACATCGCCGAATGTAATTTGGGGCGCATTGAAGCGTTCCTCCTCTTGCCACCGCTTTATTACATAGAGCGCTATGAGCGGGTGGAAGCGAGCAACGCTTGGTCTTAAGAAACGGTATGTCTTTTGCTTTTGGTCTTTTGTATTGTCCGCGCTCAGTAGTTCGAGAGCTGAAAGGGGACATTCAATCGTATCCTCCGGAGATAAAGCTCTATCGCTTGGCAAGTAAGTTCTTAGAAAACAATCAAAATCGCGTTCAAGAGAGCGTCGGGATATTTCTTTAGACTCGGTTTGTCGTATCCAAAAATCCAGTTCTGAAACGAATTGTTCCTTATCAAAGACAAGTTTGGCGAAGTGATTGAAAAACCAATACCATGTAGTCGCTTCGGCGGGATTCTTCGCCAAATGATAGTGAATCAACCAGAGAGTGCCGTCTTCCTCCAAATATTCATCATACTCCAACACTCGCTTTCCAAAATGGGTTAGATGCTGTACTCGCCTGCGATTTTCGTATTCCTCTTCTGTCAGTCCCGTGGCTACCATCCAGAAGCGCAAAGCTCCCACCATATTGACGCCCAAGCCAAGTTGCTCTGGAGCCTTTTCCGAAAGGAAAATACCCGGGTCATTTTTGACAGCTACCATGCCCTTGCGCAGCCATCCGTCTCGAATGTGAAATGTTTGATGTTTAGCAAAAGACATCAGCTTACCTCTTATTGAACTTCTCTATCAAGTTCACTGCGTTCAAACTTCTTTGCATAATCCACATCAATTATGCTATCCCCTTGTTTCGGAAACAGGTTATCTCTAAAAGCAAAGGTAATCGCATTACGACACCGCTTATTGATGGAACGAGGAGTTCGCTTCTCCAAATCCTCAAGGATATTCCTAAGTGCCGCCTCCTCAAAGGGATATGTGGGAGGAAGTCCTTTTGAAGATAGATTATCAATTGTTTGGTAGAAACTCAGCAGCTCTGTAACGTATTCCATCGCTTCATCAATCTTTAGTTCAGGAAAATAGATTACGTTTGTAATCCGGTCCACTAAAGCTTTTCCCAAAAGGACTTCAATTTCCTCATACTCTTCTGGCGATGTCAATGTGAAATTCATAAACAGGGTAAAGAAGTTAGGAAGCCTGTCAATCAGTTCGCGCAGTCCTTGCGTGAAGGGTCGAAATTGAGAAGCGGTAAAGTAGACAAGGTCTTCCATCTCATCTATCCATAGACAGACCCTCGAATGTTCAGATAATTTGGAAGTAGGCGACAACCCAATGAAACATTGTAACACGCCAGCAAGAACTCGGAACCGGTCTTGTGACTTAGTGATGTTCCTGGCGACACCAATTTTTCGCAATTCCGTCTTTGTACACCCGTCAAGAAAGTATGCCCTCAGTAGCTTTTGCATATCCTCTGATTCTTCACTACCTAACAAGACAATAGCGCGAGCTAATTCTTCGCTGCCGACAACCGTTCGCAGTGATTGCAGTGATTCCACCTCTCCTCGCTCCGTAATGGCGGAATGGATAGTTTCCTGAATAGTTGTCATGCCGAATTTGTCCAAAAGCTCAACATAAAAATCTTCGTCAGTCTTCCCAGTTTCTTTGGGCGTGGAAACACGGACGGTATAGACCTTCCTGACGGCGGGATCGACGTGTGGAAGATTTTCCTGCAATGAAAAATACAAAGAAGCGTGAGTTTTGCCTCCGCCTATTGGACCCCGGTTGAGTACAACCTGCGTCACCGAAGAAGAGAACGCTTCCGATAAAATCTCATCAAATTGTCTTTTGAGTTCAGGCATTCCAGCCCATACAGCATCTTCCGGATTAGTGGGTGGTGAAACGTTAAAAGGATTTTCTTTAAGATACACAAGATTCCAATCTACTTTTCCGTATTCCATTTGAGTTTCCCTTCCTATATTTGCGGTAACTGCGAAAGAGTGCTTTCTATTTGTCCCAATCTCCTGTTATATTCAACCAACCTTTTCTGCGCTACTTCAGGGCGTCCGCCGATACGAGCATTGACAGTGCGCAACGCCGCTTCAGCTAGAAGTTTCGGAAATCGTTTTCTGTGCCGAATAAAAAGATAAAGGATAAAATCGAGTGATGACCAAATACACCCTATTGGGAATGCCTCAAAGAGCCTCCGCAACAGTCCATTCCGCTCAGGGTCAATCGCCCTGAGTTCATCTGTTAAAAAGATGACATGACGATGTTCCCCGCGCATCACAGCGTCCAAAGCAACGCAACAGTTATGACGTTCCCCTCTGTTCTTTGTACTCTCCACATCAAAGCCGAACGGTTCGAGGAAAGTCGTTTCAAGTCGATCTACTGAGATATTAAATGACCATTTTGACCTATTGCATCTGCTTATGATACCGCCTCCTGCGAGGCTTCTATGCCTTTGAATTTCATTACAAATCTCTTCACTCACTTTGACATAAAATTCATCCCAAAGCCACAGGCGAAGGGCTTTGTTTCTCACTTCAATATCCCGCATGTAGATAAGAGAACAGGTATCAACCAAACACAATACCGATTTCATGATGTATCCCTTATATTTTGAAATTATACTTGCGCTAGACTCGCATCATGATAAAGTATGCTTCATTTTCCCTCGCTGACGTTCTAACTTCATACCGATGGTCGTCAAAAACTCGCGGTGTTGAAAACCATTCCAGTAAATCCTCTTTGTCAACGAGAAAATCGCTGTCCACTGCTGAACGGATACAGGTATAAAGCATCCCTTGAGTAAGGGAAATCTTTGGAACCGATGTCCGACGAAATTCTTTGAAGGCATCAACGATATACTTCTGGATTACTTCATGGCGAACACACTCATCCGCGTCTTTCCAATAAACATATTTTCGGAAGGGAAAGAGAGAGGGACAGACAGAGGAAAAGAAATCCTTATTTTGCCATTCGTCAGTAACTTCGGAGATATCCGCTGTGGAAAGACGTGGTAAAACATCAACAAAGCGTTTGCCTGCATCAGTAAAATGAAAAAAAACATCGCCGCTTTGCCTTGTCAATTGGACAAATCCCATGTCCAGAAGCCAATGCAATCGGGGCGGCACGATATGTTCAGCATATCGTTTAGGATTTTTCCAGGTAGTTTTGATTTCATTTCGTCGTCCACTAAGCAGTCTCTTTATGTGTTCCTGAGAACTTTCTGCAATCTTGGCTATCAGCCTATCAAGATAGGCAACCTGAAAGTTATTTTGTAAATCCTTGAGAGAATGGGAACCGCCTTGTCTTATCATATCAACAACACATAGCAATAAATCAGCGTCGCGCTGGAATAATTGGTAAAGAAAGAAAATCTTTTCGTGTTCTTTCAGGCAGAACGGATTTTCATCACCGTCTGATATTTCATAGAGCATTGTAGATAGAACAGCGCCAATCCGCGTCGGACGATACATATTAGCAATTCTCGTAAGCACACCCAAACCCATCGCAAAATCAATGTATCTTAAAGCCGCCGTGTTTTTCCTTTGCTTCTCAGAGTGAACCGCGCCTGTGCTATCTAAATGGTTTTCGAGGAATTCGCTATTAGAAGCGCTCCAGTCAATAAGTTTGGACAGCAGGGATTGCTTGCTCAGTGGTTTGTGTCCAACGAGTCTCAGAAGTTGTGATACGTAAGCTAATCTTCTGACCTGGGTATTTAATTCGGTAATTGCTCGGTAATTGATAATCATGAGAATTCAATAGATTGCCAGCCCATAACCATTTGTGTTCCTCTTCAGTATTTGCATCGCTTTGTTAAAATATCCTGCATCTTTTGCTGGAAACAATCCTGAACAAAGAGTCCTTCTAACTCAGACCACCATTTCTTAAGGAAACATAGCATCTTCTTCGGCAACGGATTAGGCAACCAACCCTCAGGCACCTCTGAACAGGCTATGTGGAATGTTGCCTCATCCAGCGGTAGCTTTCGGAACTCCTCAAAGATTGTTGTCCATTCCTGAGTCCACACGATTTTATTCATGGATTTTGCTTCTCTCGGAGCATAATCTCCTAGAAAAGCATCAACTTTTTCTGGCAGATTTTTCACGTTAATACGGTCTAGGTCACCAGGTTTTTCCGTTTCGTTTTCCCTTTCCATTCCATCTCCCCATAGCGATTTGTCATAATCAATGAACCATAGGAGATTATTCCTGTCCTTGAGAATTGCTGAAAGCACCCTATCGCTGTTCAACAGTGCTATATCTAACAGGAGAGCT
>DTYX01000324.1 GCA_012961655.1 Candidatus Poribacteria bacterium | reverse complement strand
CGGATTGAACAATTGAACTCCGAAAATAAAAAAATCTTTAGTTTCAAAAAGAGCCCGTACTTTTCCGCTAATCCGTGGTTGAGGATAGCGTTTGCCGCGGCGCTTATCGTATTCATTCTGGGAGCAATTGTCCTGCTGCGATTTCCGCAAAATCAGAGACATGGGCTCACAGTGGCGCAGATGCAGGTAATCACAAAGATGCCCGAGGGACAAACGCTCATCGAGATGTTGCCGGCTTCGCGGCCATATATCGATGCATTACTATCTCAGCAAGCAGAAGCCAAACATGCGAGGATTATTTCAACGTTAGACAATGTCAATATTCAACTTTTACAACGAGTATTTCAGATACTGGAGATGAGCGCTGAAGCGCTGGAAAATCCAGAAATTAAGAAGGAGGAAGAATTATCATGGGACGAAGAGGTAATTTAACAATCATGTTCATGCTTTTGCTCATGTGCGCAATTTGGATTGGCGAATTTGTATTAGCGGCGGAGTTAGACTCTTCGGAAAAAGTAATTGTAGTGGGCGCTGTTCGTGAGCCAGGAACCTATCGAATGAAACGACCTATGACTGTGCTGGATATCTTAGCGATAGCAGGTGGAGTGACAGAAGCAGCGGATTTGAAACGGGTAGCAATAGTCAGCGCGGATGGAAAAGACCTTAAGGAAATCGATTTAACAAAACATAATATAAAACTCTCTCCTGGATATACGATTTTTGTACGACAAAAACAGCTTCAATTTGACGATGCCCATGAAATCCCAGAACCGGAGAAGCTTACCGAAATGAAGCTTACCGAAGAGCTAAACCTCTCCGGCGAAACGCTTGCAGAACTCGTGGGCGAAAATCCAAGACTGTCAGGTCTAAGGGAAATCACTGCTAAAGTCTATGAACTTTTGGATTTTGAATGGGATTCCGATAAGATTGGGTCGATTTTGGAGTTTTACTATGATAATCTAAAAACGCAGGGCTGGCGGGTGATGTTGCGGAAAATAGTCGAGAATAAAGCGACGCTTAACCTTATTTTGCAAAAAGATGGCAGTCGCAAAGGGTTGTTCATCGTACAATTAACCCCAAAGGAATTGACACTAATTAAACTAATTGGAAAGTTCAATTTGGGAGCGTTGGATGAATTAAGGTCGGCTTTGCAAGCAAAATGGCAATTAGATACTTTACGACCTTTTCAAAGGGCATCTAAATTTAGACTTCCTGAAGTCGGAGTGAGGACTTGGGAGATTCCTTCAGACCTCAGTAAAATCCGGGTCGAAAAGGAACTTGAAGAATATAGGCGCCGGCTCGAGGCGGAAATTCAGAAGACGAAGGCAGAAGTAGCAAAAGCAGAGGTTGAAGCATATATTCATCAGGGGGTGGAATACGAACGGGAGGGTAATTATGTCGAGGCGTTAGCGCAATATCAAAAAATTTTGCATGAATTCCCGGACGCTTCCGACTGGTATATCATCCGCTCAATTTATGGATTGGCGTACAATTACGAACTGCTCGGCAATCTCAACGGGGCGAAAAAGCGATACGAGGAACTAATCGATAGAGTGGGCGGCAGAAGCTATTTCGTCCCCGCCGCAGAGGCGGCGTTAAAACGCATCGCCGACGGCGAGCCAGCGCAACCCGTTTCCAATGAAGAAGCCCGAATTTTGTTGGCGCAAGCGGAAAGTTCGATTTATAACGACTACGATTACAGGAAGGCGATTCGGGATTATCAAACTCTGATTGATAAATACCCTTCCACGATTTATGCGGCTTCCGCCCAGTTGATGATGGGGATGTGTTACGGTTGGCTATTTGAACCTCAAAAGCAGATTCAAACTTTTCAGAAGGCGGCGGAAAATTATCCGAACGCTTCAGTCCACTATTACTTAGCTTCAGCTTATCAACGTCAGGGACGATTCAAGGAAGCTTTGGAACAATACAAGGCTCTGCTACAAAATTATCCTGACACCTATTATTGGCAGCGACTACTTGCTGAATACAACATCGCTCAATGCTTGGGAAATTTGCAGCGTTTTGACGAAGCTATTGAGCAATACGACAAATTTCTCGCCCAATATGGGGAAGCTACTGAATTCAAAGAATTGGTCGCGTCCGCTCGGATTGCGTTTGAAAAGTTGAAACGGGGCGTCAACCTCCCCTTCCTCGGCGTCGGTTTGCGACGCCTTGGTGATAGAGTGGTTGTCACCAGGGTTATCTCTGGAAGCGCCGCAGAGATGAGCGGAATTCAAAAGGCGATGCCATCCTCGCTATTGATGAAGACGCTGTCGCCTCGCCCCAAAGCGTTGTAGAGGCAATTGTCAGAAAACAGATCGGGGATGCCGTCAGAGTAACTATCCTGCGCAAAGGGGAAAAATTTGAACTTCAAGCGGTGCTGGGGAAAATGCGGAGATAACCGCCGCCATACGAGTGGACTTTTCAGATGCCCTTTTAGCGTGAGCTTAAATCAATCAAAAACCCGTTTTCTCTGAGAAAACGGGGGTTTCTGGGAATTTAACAAAAATCTTGACAGACCCTTGACTTGTGTTAAAATAGAATGGAAGCCAAAATCCACTGTCATCTGGCCAATCTGTCCGAAATCAATTATCAAGGGGAACTGTCATGCAAAAAGCAACGTCCCGACTATCGGGATTACCGCAAAAACTCCAGATGTTTAAACGCGTCGCGGAAATGAGCGATGGACGTTATCTAATCTATTATTCGTGGCGGAATCATAGTCAAGATGAAATCATCTCTGAATCTTTGCTAGAACCACCTCGATTGACCGCTTTCAAACAGAAGTTACGCGCTCTGAATCCAGAGGTTGATGCGACGCTATTAGAAAAAGCGTATGAAACAGCCGAAACAGCCCATCGTGGCAAACTAAGAGACCAAGGGACGCCATATTTTGAACATCCCCTTTCAGTTGTCAACCTTCTGCTGGATGAATTGAACATACACGACATCGAATTTTTATCCGCCGCACTGCTTCATGACGTTTTAGAAGATAGCGCTACGACTTATGAACAATTGACGGAACTCTTCGGCGGCCGAATTGCGCGTCTGGTTCAGGGCGTAACGAAAACCGATGAAGATACCGAACAATACATCGCCAAGATAGAGCAATCGGGAGAAGAGGCGGTATTGCTCAAATTAGCGGACCGATTGGACAATCTCCGCTCGCTGCCGCTATCACCGAACAGGTCGAAACAAACCCGATATTTATCAGAGACATCTCAATTCTATCTTCCTTTAGCTCGACGTATAAATGCTTACATTTATGAACAGATGGCGCAACTTATCGACCAGCAGTTGCAGGGTCTGACGCCGGCGTTGCGTTGGCATCCAATACTGGAAGAATGGGTCATTGTTTCCCCGCATCGACAACAACGGACGTACATGCCCAAACCAGAAGAATGTCCGTTGTGTCCGGGCGTCCTTGAGATACCCGAAGATTACGAGATAGTCGCTTTTGAAAATCGTTTTCCCTCCCTGCTGAGGCATGCTCCGGAGCCTGTAGCTCCCCTCTGGAATTCCGAATTCCTTGTGGCTGCCGCGCGGGGCATCTGTGAAGTTGTCGTTTATACGCCTCAGCATCGAGGGTCGTTGGCGGAACAAAAGGTGCAGGATATTTACAATTTAATTCGCGTGTGGAAAAACCGATACGAAGAATTGGGAGCGCGTGAATTTATCGATTATGTATTCATTTTTGAGAACAAAGGTGAGGTTATCGGTGTAACACTGCATCATCCACATGGACAGATTTATGCGTTTCCTTACATTCCCCCGAAAATAGAAAAAGAACTTGATTCTAGTCGAAAATACGCCGAGAAGAACGGGAGGTGTCTGTTCTGTGATATTCTCGTCGCAGAACAGGCTGACGGCAGGCGGATAATCACAGCGAACGATAGTTTTGTCGCTTTTATTCCTTTCTTCGCACGATATCCTTACGAAATCCATATCTACCCTCGCGCACATCTCCGTTCCATAGCTGAATTCAGCGATACCATCCAGCAAGATTTGGCCGCTATTCTCAAAATCGTCCTGCTCAAATACGATAACCTTTTCGACTTCTCTTTCCCCTACATGATGATTATGCATCAAGAACCCACCACAGGCGATGTATACGATTACTATCATTTTCACATCGAGTTTTATCCACCTCATCGCACTAAGGATAAAATCAAGTTTCTCGCAGGTTGCGAATCCGGCATTGGCAGTTTCATAAACGACGCCGCGGTTGAAGAAACGGCGCGGGAACTACGCGAAAAACCGCCGCGAGAATAGTCAATGAGAGGTGATGATTATGAATATTGAGACATTAAGATCTGAATTTATCGCGCGATATGCTGCTCAACCGGAAATTTTCGTTCGTGCCCCTGGACGGGTGAATTTAATTGGAGAACATACCGATTACAATGATGGCTTCGTGTTACCGGTAGCGATTGACAAATGCATCGCAATAGCAGCGAGGAAGCGCAATGACCAGAACGTTATCTTGCATTCCTTAGATTTTAATAGTACCGTTGAATTTACTTTGGATGCTATTCAGAGAAGCGCTGGCGTGGACGGGTGGAGCAATTACGCTAAGGGCGTCGCGTGTCTCCTTCAAGAAGCGGGTTATAAACTCTCTCCCTGCGAAGCGGTCATCACGGGTGATATTCCCATCGCCGCGGGACTTAGTTCTTCCGCGGCGCTTGAGGTCGCATCGGCATTGATGTTCTTAGCGTTCAGCGATATCGAAATGGACAAAATAGAGATGGCTTTGCTATGCCAGCGCGCCGAAAATCAGTTTATCGGTGTCAATTGCGGCATCATGGACCAATTCATCTCCGTCATGGGACAAAGCGACCATGCGCTGTTTCTCGATTGCCGTAGTCTCAATTTTGAATTAGTGCCGTTACATCTGAAAGGCGTGTTAGAGGTTGAGGGAAGTAGAAGTCAATCAAAGCGGGATTTTCAGAGATACTCGACGGTTGACAAATCCCGATTTATCGGGGATGAGGTTAAAATCGTCGTCTGTAACACGAAAGTAAAACGGGAATTAGCGGGTTCTGAATATAACAAGCGTAGAGCGGAATGCGAGCGCGGAGTTGATATACTGAAACGCTTCCTACCCAATATTACCGCGCTGAGAGATGTGTCCGTAGAGGATTTCAATAAATATGCCGAGCATTTGCCGCCAGTAACGCGAAAGAGATGCGGCTACGTCATCGCCGAAAATGCGCGTGTGCTTGCGAGTATAGAAGCTTTACGGGCGAGGAATTTAGGGCGCTTTGGCGACTTGATGCAGGCCTCGCACGCAGGTTTGCGCGACGAATATGAAGTCAGCAGCGTAGAATTAGACGCGATGGTGGAAATAGCATTGAATGTAGACGGTGTTATCGGCGCCCGCATGACCGGCGCCGGATTTGGCGGCTGTACGGTAAATCTCGTCTATGAAAGCGCTATCGAAGAATTCATTCAGACCATAGGGTTACAATATCCTAAAAAGACAGATATCCAGCCGGAAATCTATGTCTGCAATGTCGAATCTGGCGCGGCGACTTACCGCTGTTTTGGCGAAGCGTTAAGATAAGGAGGGATATCAAAATGATGGATAAGATTGAAAGTCGTATTGACATTCGGGGAGGCCCATGTGTGGAGGAGAAGCCACAGCCGTGTGGGCTGGTGATATTCGGAGCTTCTGGAGACTTAACTCACAGAAAACTGATTCCCGCTTTGTTCAGCCTTTTTCAAAGGGACTTACTCCCCCATAACTTTTTCATTTTGGGATGCGCTCGAACTGAAATGACTGATGAAACGTTCAGGCAAAAAGTGCGAGATTCTATCATAAATGGTATTGAAAATATTGTCGCTTCAAATCTGAATAGTTTTATTCGTAGATGCGCCTATCACAGCGGGGATTATCAGGATAAGGGATTATACTCCTCATTATCGGAACGGTTGCAACAATTGGATAAAGAGACTTCTATCGCAGGAAACCACGTATTTTATTTCGCCACTCCGCCTAACCTCTATGCCATTATTGGCTATCAACTTGGGGTCTCTAACGTCTTGTCCGAGCGGCAGATATATCGCATCGACCATTATCTGGGTAAAGAGACCGTTCAGAACATCCTGATGTTCAGGTTTGCCAACGCCGTCTTTGAACCCATCTGGAATCGGCGGTATGTAGACCATGTGCAGATTACCGTGGCTGAGTCTATCGGCGTAGAACATCGGGCGAGATATTTCGAGCAAGCTGGACTGCTGCGGGATATGTTTCAGAATCACATTCTGCAGATGTTGGCGTTAGTGGCGATGGAGCCGAGTGTCTCTTTTGACGCTGACAGAGTGCGCGATGAGCGGGTTAAACTGCTGTGCTCTATCAGACCATTTCCACTAAATGAACTTGACCGATATATCGTGCGTGGACAATATGGTCCTGGTTCTGTTGATGACGTCGAGGTGCCTGGATATCGACAGGAGGAAGGTGTAGCCTCCGATTCTCAGGTGGAAACCTTTTTAGCGACTAAACTCTTCATCGACAACTGGCGCTGGACGCACTATCGCCGAATGTCCTGGTTTTGAACGTTCAGCCGGAGGAAGGTATCTCTTTGACCATTCAAGTTAAACATCCAGGGCAAAAATTGTGCATGGACTCTCTGAGAATGGATTTTCATTACAAAGAAGCCGGTATTGAACTGCCGGATGCCTATGAGCGCCTGCTTCTTGATTGCATGCTGGGCGACCAGACTCTGTTCTGGCGGAGCGATGGTGTAGCGGCGGCCTGGTCTCTCGTAACACCGGTTCTAAAAAAATGGGAACGGGACGAAAAAAGCTGTCCGATTACTTTTTATAAATCAGGTTCATGGGGGCCCAAAGAGTCGGAAGCATTATTGGAACGCGACGGACGACGCTGGAGAGCGCTGTAAAAGTGTTGCGCTGAAAACCATCAAAAAGAAGAGCAAATAGCAAGTGCAATTGTGTTCGCTTCACTCAGTCCCCCCCTTTACTCGGAATTCGGAATTGTTTCCCCTTAATAAAGGGGGCCAGGGGGTTGTTAATTCCACATTTCCAATTCCGAAGGGGGCAGGGGGATTTGGGGGATTTTACGAATCAGCGTAGTGATTAATCACAACGTAGTAGGAAGAAGCTAAGTTTCGATTCTTCCCGCTTTGCGGGACAGCTGTAATAGCTGCTAAAGTAATCGGATACATTGGCGACTTTAGTGTCCCGGAATTCTGGGTATTCAAGAGGCCCAGAATGCGAAGATAGAAGACTTAATATTGCTCTATCACCAAACGATATATGCAGAAAGGATGTAGCGGCTTCTTCCCCGACTGATTGTTCCAATCAGTTGGGGTCTCCGCCGCAAGTAGAGATGAACCAAACGTTGGCTTATCTATCGTTGATTTTTACAATTATGTTCGCTTCGCTCACCGACGCCTTCGGCTTACGGTTTGTGAATCAAGCAAATAGCCAGGTGCAGTTTGTGGACATTTCCGAACAAGCTGGAGTTTCATTTCGTCATTATGATGGTCGAAGTCAAAAGAGATATTTCATCGAAACTCTGGGCGCGGGCGTTGGGCTATTTGACTATGACAACGATGGATACCCAGATATTTACTTTGTCAATGGAGCCAATCTCGACGCGCCGCAGGAATCGCAGGCAATGAATCGCCTATACCGTAATAACGGCGATGGAACATTTGTCGATGTCACTGAGCAGGCGGGCGTTGGCGATAAAAACTATGGACTCGGATGTTGCGTCGGCGATTATGACAACGATGGTTTTCTTGACCTCTATGTGACAAATTATCGCTCAAATATACTCTATCACAATAATGGGGATGGGACTTTTGTGGATGTCACGCGGCAAGCGGGCGTGGATGACGCCAACTGGAGCGCTGGATGCGCCTTTGCCGATGTGGATAATGATGGAGACTTAGACCTTTATATCTCAAACTATATTCAGTTTGAAACAAAGAAAAACAAGATCTGGAGGATTGGGCGCGTTTTGGTGTATTCAAGCCCGCGCGTCTACGAAGGTCTGCGTGATACCTTTTTTCGCAATAACGGCGACGGCACTTTCACGGAAGATACAGAGGCCGCCGGCTTTGGTGATGTAGCAGGACGCGGCCTGGGTATTGTTTTCGGCGACTATGACAATGACGGGGACGTTGACCTATTCGTCGCCAACGATGCCAATCAGGATTGCCTCTACCAAAACGACGGAAGCGGTCACTTCGAGGAGGTCGGTCTAATCGCTGGCGTCGCTTTCAGCGAGCATGGCATAGTGGGAAACGGCATGGGAACTGACTTTGGGGATTATGACAATGACGGTCTGTTGGACATCATAGTGACAAATTTCCATAACCAGATTAACACGCTTTTTCACAATGATGGAGATGGCTTCTTCACAGATGTCTCGCATGCTTCACATACCGGCGATATCACCATGCCCGATATGGCCTGGGGCGCTGATTTTTTTGATTACGACAACGATGGCTTTTTGGATTTACTCATCGCGAATGGGCATTATCAAGACAATATACGCCTGTATGATAAGTCGACCACTTATGCTCAGATGAATCATCTGTTTCACAACAACCGCGACGGAACATTTACCGACGTCGCCAAAAGCACAGGTCCGGGAATGCAACTGCTCAAGGTGAGCCGTGGTACCGCGATAGGAGACATCGACAACGATGGGGACTTGGATATTGTCATATCGAATTCCAATCAAACCGCTAATGTGTTGCGCAATGATGGGGGCAATCAATCTGGCAATTGGTTAAACATCAAATTAATCGGAAAGAAAAGCAATCGCAGCGCTATTGGAGCCCGAGCGACCGTAACCGCTGGGGATTTGCGTCAAATCAGAGAGGTGCGCAGCAGTTCCAGCTTCCTCTCGCAAAACGATTTGCGTTTGCATTTTGGTCTGGGCAAGCATGAGAAAGTGACCGTGGAAATTCGATGGCCGAGTGGATTGGTAGAAAGATTTGAAAATATCGCTGCAAATCAATTTCTAACGATTATAGAAGGTAACACTTCAACTTCTCGTTGAGAGGAACGGTAAGAAGAGTGTGAAATGTGGGCTTATGTTCCCTTCAGTCAGGTGTTGGTGAGCAAAGCGAACTCACCAACCGTGAGTTTGAAGCAGCTATCCGATGGACTTTTCGGATAGGTGCTTATTCGCCAGGAATACTCACACAGCAACGAAATCCGATGAGTAGGTTCTTGGTTGACGGTCTGGCGTAAAAACGGTGAGCGCAACGTAGGTAGTAGACATTCAGGAAGTTATTGTCCCATGAGCCGCCGCGCGCTACGCGTAAGGAAGTTTTTTCTGGACCTTGTGGATTGCGCTTGGGACTGTTGTGATAGTATTTGGCATCATACCAATCCGCACACCACTCAAAGACATTGCCCGCCATATCATAGAGACCATAACCGTTGGGCGGGAAGCTGCCGATAGGGGCAGTCCATTGCCATTTATCTTGTCCCCCGAAACCTCCATAATTTGCCATTGCACGGGAAAGTTCATCACCCCATGGATATCGTTTGCCAACCAAGCCGCCGCGCGCAGCCTTTTCCCATTCCGCTTCTGTCGGCAGCCGCTTGCCCGCCCATTCGCAATAGGCGTTCGCATCCTGCCAAGATACCCCTACAACGGGATGTTGGGGATTGACATTGCCAATCGGGAAATCGGACCTAGCGCCGAGAGCGGGAACTTCGTTCCAATACTTTGGCGCGGGATGCCCCGTCGCCTGCATAAATTTCTGATATTGCGCATTGGTCACTTCATATTTGTCCAGGTAAAACGCATCAAGAGAGACAGTGTGTTGGGGCTGTTCGGACTCAAAAAACTTTGCCGTAATAGGATGCTCTTTTAACAAGGCGTCAATCTCAGCCGGACTGCTACCCATCGAAAACTCGCCCGACGGGATGAGCGCCATTTCGCTGCCATCTTTTTTGTTCATGATGGTCTTGGACAGTTCTTCACCGATGTTCTGTTCCGTTTCCTCTGACGGTCTGCTCCATACCAGCAGGATAGCAAGGTTGAAAACGATGAACAAGAATATACTCACAAGAATAATCATAATACGTTTTGGATAAAATACATCCACTACAAAGTATACCTCCAAAGATTATCACCACTGACAAAATCTCACAATATTAAGTAAGTTCTAAAAAAGAACGTCAACTTTTTTCGAGAATGCCCCTGGGCGTGGGACAAGGAGCTGGGAGCTAGGAGCTGTGATTCTG
>DTYX01000323.1 GCA_012961655.1 Candidatus Poribacteria bacterium | reverse complement strand
ATCACCTTTGAGAATCTCTGGGCAAACAAATTAAAAAACTCTTGACTTATGTTGCAAAACACAGTATAATTTTATACGATTTCTTGAAATTTCCTAAATCAATTATCTTGAGATGGAAAGCTGTTCGCCCTGATTCAGAGGGGCTTCAGGATATCGTCGTCGACCCGCAGGATTGGTATCAGGTGAAGGAAGGCAGCGGAAATGATACCAATAATGGTGGACTAAGAGTTAGTCGAGGACAGATTGACGGAGATGACGACCTGAAGGTTGTCTGGATGACCACATGGGATGATGATTATCTCTATTTCGCCTTTGAGGTCACAGATGACAACGTTAATGAAAAAGCAGACGCGGAGCATCCTATATTGAACGACCCAGCCAATGGACACGTTGCGGGCAAACAGACTGGCATCGGTTACAACGCCGAAGTTCGTTTGCCCTGGTCGATTTTCGAGCCCTTCTATGGTGGAACTCTTGTTCCCGAAGATGGCATGGTATTTGGATTCGATATCACATTCACGGATATCGACCCCACCTACGCTGCTCCAGAGGGCGGCGCGATGGCTTGGTCCAGCGATTTCGAAAATGATAATTGCCCAGCGGTGTTGGGAGAGTTGTTTCTTTCCACCGAGCCTGCGATAGCGGGAGGGACAGCAGTCAATCTCGCGGGAAAACTACCCGGCGTTTGGGGAAAAATTAAGAATCAATAACTTGACAATTCCTGTGAAGCGCATTTTTGAGTCGAGAGAAAGAGGCGTTGGGGGGAAGAGGCAAAGAGGAGCTTTTCGACCCACAAAAACTAGCGAAGATTGTGCGAATCTCGAAGCGGCCTTGCACGGAACGACCGACGAACAGGAGGTGATACGGATGCCAAGTCCGTTTCCTGGAATGGACCCTTACCTAGAAGGGCGCAATATCTGGCCTGACGTTCACAGCGCCTTAATCGTAGCGATACGGGATGTTCTGGCGCCTCAGGTTGCGCCAGCCTATTATGTCGCTATCGAAGAACGCACATATATCATTGAGGAGGAGATGGAAGGGTTTGTGGGGCGTCCGGATGCTGCCATCATTGCCGTACCATCGAATGCGGAGTCTTACGGTGGAAGAAGGAAGGAACAGCAGTCACCAACATTCATTGCACAGACTGTGAATCTGCCCCTTTTTGAAAAAGTGCGTGAGGGATATCTGGAAATTCATGATGCCCGGACGCACGCGGTCGTCACCGTCATAGAAGTTCTTTCTCCGAGCAACAAGGCTCCGGGCGCAGAGCGCGACGAATACGAAAGTAAGCGTCGTCAAGTGCTAGCGACGCTCACGAACCTCGTCGAGATTGACCTTTTGCGCGCGGGCGAACCGATGGAGATGCAGCCGCTGTTGAAGAGCGACTATCGGATTCTGGTCAGGGCTGGATGGGAGCGTCCTAGAGCAAGACTCTATGCTTTCAGCGTGCGGCAACCCATCCCGGATTTGCCCGTGCCTTTGCGCTATGGAGAGAAGGAAGCGGTGCTGGCTGTGGGCAAACTTCTCTCCGAGATTTATGATAGGGCGCGCTACGACATCCGGTTGAACTACCGCCAGCCGCCGGAGATTCTGCTGTCGTCCGAAGATTCTGCTTGGGCAGATGAGCTGTTGCGTGCTAAGGGAGTGCCGGGAACGGATGCACCATAAGCCGAAGGCGACAGATGCGCGCTCCACATCTGCTGGTCAAGTAGAGCAAGTTTGTGTTTTAACAAACGGGCAAGTTGCCCGCTCTACTTTAATTGGAGGGCTCGATATGCTCATACTTGTTTCTAATGTTGGCAGTTCGTCGTATAAATATCAGATTATCGACATCGAAACGGAAAAAATGCTCACCAAAGGAGTTGTCGAACGCATTGGCAATCCACCGTCTACTTTTACGCATTCTGTGCCTGACAAGCCGGATTTAGAGGGTGAAATCGACGCGCCTGACCACAACGCCGCCGTCGCGCATGTCATTAAATTGCTCCTCAGTCAAGAACATGGTGTTTTGAAAGACCTATCAGAACTGGCCGGAGTGGGATTTAAAACGATATTCGCACAAGGTATAACTCGTTCCGCCCTAGTAACAGAAGATGTCATTGCAGCTCTGGAAGAATACATTCCAGTAGCGCCGGTTCACAATCCCCCATATATCGCATCCATCCGCGCATTTCAAAAAGTATTGCCGGGCAAGCCACTTGTCGCGGTCTTTGAGACCTGGTTTCACGAAAGTGTTCCGGATTACGCTTATGAATATGGCGTGCCACGCGAATGGGTCGAAAAATACAACATACGGCGGTATGGATTTCATGGCGCTTCGCACCGATATATTTCCCAACGAACATCGCAACTGCTGAGAATTCCCGCGGAAGAGTTGAAAATCATCTCCTGCCACCTCGGCGGCAGTTCATCCTTATGCGCCATTAAATATGGCAACTCCATCGATACCAGCATGGGCTTTTCGACTCAAGGGGGGACATTGCAATCGACTCGTGTCGGCGACCTCGACCCCTTTGCTGTCTTGTACGTTATGGATAAAGAAGGATTAACCGCTGATGAAGTCCGAACAATTTTGACCAAGAATTCTGGTGTCCTGGGCATTTCGGAGGTCAGCGGCGATATGCGCGATGTCGAAGAGGCCGCCGCTGAAGAAAATGATAACGCCAGGCTTGCCTTAGACACTTTTCACTACGGAGTCAAAAAATATATCGGAGCTTATGTCGCCGCGCTCGGCGGCGTAGACGCCATAGTCTTTACGGGAGGCATTGGCGAGAAAGGTAAGAGAAGCCGCGAGGCTATCTGCGATGGCTTGGAATTCATGGGCATTAAATTGGACGCCGAGAAGAACGCTGCGCATAAGGGCGAAGGGATAATTTCCGCTGACGACAGCCGAGTGAAAATACTGGTCGTGCCGACCAATGAAGAATTGATTGTCGCCAGGGAAACGGCGAGAGTGATAGAACATGGGGAATCCAATCATATCTGAACCACTCGTAACTCTATTCGTGTCGCAGAGCTTCGATTGGCGGTAACTTCGCCGCTTTGCTAGCGGGATAATATCCGAAGAAGATTCCCACCGCAGCGCCGGAAAAGACAGCGAGCATGACAGTCTGGATGGAAACCACGGAGGGCCAGGCAAATTCTTTGATGATGAATTTCGTTACCGCCCAAGCGAAGCCGTAGCCCAGAAGCGTCCCCACTAAAATTCCTCCGGCGCTGCCTATCATACACAAAACTACCGCTTCCATGAGAAATTGAAAGCGGATGTCGCGGCTCTTAGCGCCGACCGCCTTGCGAATGCCGATTTCGCGTATTCTCTCTGTCACCGACACCAGCATGATATTCAGAATGCCAATTCCGCCAACAACGAGAGCGACAGAGGCGATAATGCCAAGGATAACTTTGATGTACAAGCTAATCTTACCGGCACTCTCAAGACCCTCCTTAATTGACCACATTTTGAAGAATTCCTCGCCATCGTGATAACGCATTAGCGTCATCTTCACCTCGGCCATAGCCCTATCGACGGATTCATAATCTTTCGCTTTGAGCAAAATATGCCAGACATCGTCATCGCCGGTAAATCGAGTTTGAGCTGTAGTTATGGGAATGAAAATTTGCTTATCTTCGCTGCTCTCCGGGTCTAACCCACCGCCTTTAGATTCCATAACGCCAACAATGGTAAATCGCTCATTGTTAATCTGCAGTTCCTTACCGATAGGATTTAGTCCTTTAAAAAATTGTTTGACGATTTCAGTGCCGATAACGCAGATTTTACTCCAGGCGCTGATGTCTTCTGTAGAGAGGAATCTGCCGATGTCGTTGTTCCACCGTCGAATGGCTTGAAATTCCATCGTAGTCGCTGTAACACTCACACGCTCTTCATTTCCGCCAGCGACCAAATTCATTCTTTGCCCAATTTCAGGCGCCACACCAATCACTGAGGGACATTCTGCCTGAATACTCCTTGCATCTTCCAATTTTAAACGATGTTTACTCGGATTTAAAATCCATTTGTTCCCTTGTTTGATTTTCCATTCCCGATAAACACCAAACATACTGGTGCCGCCAACTCTTTCCACTTCCCACATAATCAGTCGATTGGCGCCATCGCCAAAAGACATCATCGCAATTACGCCAGCAATACCGATAACAATCCCTAACATTGTCAAAGACGACCTAAGTTTATGTGACCGTATGACAGCTAATCCGGCTAAAATTCCTTCAAGAACTTTCATTGATAAATTCCTCCTTTTTCCGTCGGTACTGTCAAATAGAAACCACAAGATTCCACAGATTATCACAGAATGTCCCCCGCCCTCTTTCCCTTCCTTCCTTTCCCCACGTTCCTACAATCTTCCACTTTATAAGCTATTT
>DTYX01000322.1 GCA_012961655.1 Candidatus Poribacteria bacterium | reverse complement strand
TTACAAAATTTTGCGTCGTGAAAGCACCCGCTTTAAAGCGTGGTGATGAAACTCCGTTAGATGTTTACTATCTCACGGGGAAACGACGCTTAATTTTTTGTGGTTCATGGAACAGAGCGCGCACTTCCGGCCTTTAGATGCCACAAAAAATTAAAAATTCTCTTGAGGGATTAGTTCCACAAAGTAACTCCAGCTAACCTGCCTCACCAGTATTGAGAAACGTTCGGCTTCTGGCGCCAAACCGGAATTTAAAAGCAATGCTGTCAACACTTTTTATGAATATATCCAATGGCTTCAACCAATTCTGAGTAATTCATAACAACATCTCCTGTACTAGAAACCGATTTTTTGCGAAAAACTCGGTTTCTAAAGTTTCTGAGTTGAATTGTAATGGCTCAAAAAATCAGCAACCGCCGCGTGCGAACACGGTCATCCAAGCGCGTCAATCCCGCGTCTAACGCGGCTTGGACGGCATCTTGATATTCTTGGCGTGTCGGGCGGCGATTAATCTCAGGAAATTCATGCGCTCGGTAACATGGACGATATTGCGCCATGACGTTCACATACGTGCTTTTGGAAATCTCTTCAGCTAAGAATTGCATCACTTCGGGTGTGCCAGCGAGTCCATTGGGAAGCACCAGATGTCGCACCAGCAGTCCGCGCTGTGCGATGCCGTCATCATCCCACACTAAGTCGCCTACCTGACGATGCATCTCTTTCAACGCGGCTTTCGCTACCGACGGATAATCTTTCGCTTTTGACAGAAGTTGTCCAACCTCCGGGTCGGCATATTTAAAATCGGGCATGTAAATATCGACGACGCCGTCGAGAATTTTGAGCGTTTCCAGAGATTCATATCCACCGCAGTTGTATACCAACGGCACGCGCAAACCATTCGTTGCGGCAATCTGTAAGGCTGATAGCATTTGCGGCACAATGTGTGTCGGTGTGACGATGTTGATGTTATGGCAACCGTGTCGCTGCAAGGTCAACATCATGCCGGCAAACTCTTCTAAAGTTACCGTACTGCCATGCCCAAGATGGCTGATATCGTAGTTTTGGCAGAAAACGCATTTCAAATTGCAATTCGTCATGAAAATCGTCCCTGACCCATGCCGGCCGACCAACGGCGACTCCTCGCCAAAATGCGGCGCAAAACTCGAAACCATCGCATCTTTGCCCAAACCGCAGACACCAACTTCACCTTCCAGTCGATTAACCCCACATTTTCGTGGACATAACCGACATTCCCGCAACAATTCATAAGCCCGGTCAATGCGATTCTGCAATTCATTGCTATCATGAAGTTTTTGATACCAAGGTATAAACATTTTATGTATTACTCCTAAGTTCACTGTATCTGCTGTGAATTAAACAATTGGCTTTATTGTACATCGAAACACTTTCTGATGTCAAGTTGCTTCCCGTCCTATCAGATTCAATCCGGTAATGTTTGTTAGTATATCACTTACAAGAATCTTAGTCAACTAAAAATGTAAGGTTATTTTTATCCTTGACAGCATTTGCAATGTTAGGATAAAATTATCCGAGAGATAGTGGACAAGGAGGGCAATAATGCCAGAATCATTGATATTCGAGTTAAGTACGCCAGGCAGGCGCAGCTATTCGTTGCCGAAATGCGATGTGCCTGAAAAAAGGCTCGATGAACTTATTCCCAAAGAATTTTTGCGGGAGACTGAACCCAATCTGCCGGAGGTCAGTGAACTCGATGTGGTGCGTCATTTTACCGGTTTGTCGCAATTGAATCACGGCGTGGATACAAATTTCTACCCGTTAGGTTCATGTACTATGAAATATAACCCGAAAGTGAATGAGGAAATTGCGAGCTTGGATGGGTTTTCGCGCTTGCATCCATATCAACCGGAAGAATTAACCCAAGGCATGTTGCAATTGATGTATGAGCTTGAGAGATGGTTGTCTGAAATATGCGGCATGGCGGGATTCTCGCTACAACCCGCCGCTGGAGCGCATGGAGAATTGCTGGGCTTGATGCTTATTCATGCATATCATGAAAGTCAAGGACAAAAGAAAAAACGCGTGCTGGTGCCAGATTCCGCGCACGGGACAAATCCGGCGAGCGCGGCTCGCTGTGGATATCGGGTGGAACAGGTAAAATCGAATGAAGACGGTGAGGTGGACATAGATTCTTTAAAATCAGCAATTAGTGACGATGTCGCCGCGCTGATGTTGACAAATCCCAACACTTTGGGATTGTTTGAAACACAGGTGATTCAGATGGCTGAAATTGTCCATGAAGCGGGGGGATTGCTCTACTACGACGGCGCAAATGCGAATGCGATTTTGAACATCTGCCGGCCGGGGGATATGGGATTTGATGTTGTGCATCTGAACCTGCACAAAACCTTCTCGTCCCCGCACGGCGGCGGCGGACCGGGCGCAGGGCCCGTGGGCGTCTGCGAAAAATTGCTGCCGTTTTTGCCCGTGCCAACGATTGTGAAGAATTCGGCAAAATCGGGACAAGGCGGCGATATTTATCGGCTTAATTATGATTTGCCGAAATCCGTGGGAAAAATCCGCGCCTTCTACGGCAATGTTGGTGTGCTTGTCAAGGCTTATGCATACATCAGGACGCACGGCGCGGACGGTTTATATCACATCAGCGAAAACGCCATTATCAACGCGAACTACATGATGACGAAGCTAAAAAAATATTACAATTTGCCGTATGACCGAACCTGTATGCACGAATTTGTGCTCTCCGCCGACAAGCAGAAAAAGCAAAATGATGTACGCGCCTTGGATATTGCCAAACGCTTGCTTGATTACGGCTATCACGCCCCCACAGTCTATTTTCCGCTGATTGTCCCCGAAGCGCTGATGATAGAACCCACCGAGACGGAAAGCAAAGAAACGCTCGATGGATTTATCGAAAAAATGATTGAAATCGCTCAAGAAGCGGAATCTAATCCGGACGCGGTCAAGCAGAGTCCAAAATCGACGCCGGTTAGCCGTCTGGATGAAGTGACAGCGGCTCGAAAACCGAATCTGAAGTATAAAAAAAATTCCACAGCCCCGTAGAGGCAGTATGTTTATAGTTTAGCGGGTGACAAAGGAGGCAGCGATGAAATCCGATTGGAGATTGCTACAGACTGGCAACAACACCGCCGCGATGAACATGGCGATTGATGAGACGTTGATGCGGCAACAGAGAGAATGTGCTCTGCCGACGCTCAGATTTTATGGCTGGACGCGTCCATCTTTTTCGTTCGGTTATTTTCAAAAAATTGCAGAAGAGGTGGATTTGCCGAAATGTCAAGAAAGAGGAATTGACCTCGTTCGGCGTCCGACAGGAGGCGGGACGGTTATTCATGGCTGGGATTTGACCTATTCGGTTGCGGTACCGTTGGACAACCCGCTGATTCCGAAGGATACTCTCGATTCATACCGTTTGATTAGCGAATGCATCATCGAAGGATTGCGGCAATTGGGCATAAAAGCGGAACGGTTCTACGAAGTAAAAAGGTGCGAAGCACACTATTCAGAGCGCGCTGGGGGCGACGAAACACTGCGAAACATCTGTCTTACTAATCCCACCAAATATGATGTGCTTATCGGCGGCAGAAAAGTCGCAGGAGCAGCGCAACGGCGAAAGCAAGGCGTAATGTTGCATCAGGGCTACATCGCTTTGGATATGCCGCCGGATGATGTGACAAATTTGGTTTCAAAACAGGATGACCTGTCTCAAGTAGTTACAACTTCATCAATTGCAATCAACGCTATCTGCCAATCTCAATTAGATAGTTCCAAGCTAGCTCATGCCATTGCGTCGGGCTTTGAAGCAACATTGAATATCGGTTTAATCTCGGAAAAATTGAAGACGATGGAAATCGATGTGGCTACCCATTTGGCTAAAATAAAATATAAAACTGATAAGTGGAATTTCAAGATAAGTAAAACTTAATGCATGGGGCATAAAACTGGGCATCAAAAGTTACTGCATTTCTATGCGTGAGAAATTCTTCAAGGCTTTCACTTCTTTCGATGACAGGCGACGATACCTTCCGACGCGCAAATTGCCGAGTTTAATCGGACCAATCTGAATTCGCTTCAGGTATTGAACTTCGTGTCCGATGGCTCGGCACATTTTTTTAATTTGGCGTTTTTTGCCCTCATGAATAGTTATTTTCAGGCAAGTATGAGCGTTGGTTCGTTTGCTAACGATTACCTTCGCCGGAGCAGTGACATCACCTTCGATTCGGATGCCACGACGCAGTTTTTCCAGCGCCGTTTCGTCTGGATGCCCTTTAACCCATGCGATGTAAACTTTATCTACATGATAGCGCGGATGGGTGATTTTGTGTGCCAGTTCGCCATCGTTAGTGAGCAGAAGTAGCCCTTCAGTGTCAAAATCCAGACGCCCGACGGGATAAACGCGAAACGGTAGATTATGCAAAAGATGCAAAACAGTGGGACGATTTCTCTCATCATTGACAGTGGATAAGTAACCTGCAGGTTTATTTAGCGCAAGATATACTTTTTTCTTGACCAAACAGAGAGGTTTACCGTCTAGTTTTATCACATCGGTATCGACGTTGATATGAGTTCCAGGGATGAAAATTTTTTCCTCGTTGACGGTAACTCTGCCGGCGGAGATAATCTGTTTGGCATGCCTCCGCGAAGCAACGCCCGCTTCGGATAAAAATTTTTCCAATCTCAATTTTAAGTTTTTGCTATCTGTTTTCACTTTTTCGATATTAAAGATAATACCAGAGGCGCACGGTCGTTCATAGTCGAAGTTGCAAGCGAGCGAAGAGAAGCAAACTGCAATTCATGTCTAATTCCAATCATCATCGTTTTCATCTGTATCGATTTTCAGATTATCTAAATCAGGATATTCAAGTTCCTCTTCGTCTTCTAATTTTCCTAATTCGTCATCAACATCTTCTTCATCAGTAAATTTAATTTGCAATGGATTGAGAATTGGATGCGCTGGTTCGGACTCTACATATTCTCCTTCAGTAATGCTAATGGGTATACCTTCTTCATCGGGAGGGCCGGTGACAAAACATCTGAACTTTACGCCTTCTTTAATTTTGGGAAGAATTTGGGTTTGTGCAACATTCCTATCCAAGTATCCAACTACTTCCCTTTTAGTGTTGAGAACAGCTATCGCTGTCGGGTCATAAATATCTTCTAATCTGCGATAGATATATACTTCCTCGTGTGCAAAAGCCGTGTTAGGAAATTTATCTATTTCTATAATCTTTGTTTCTATCGTTTTCTCCATATATCTTACCTCATATAAATGGCGTCTGATGATTGAATAAGAGCGCAAGCACGCCATCCATCCTTCCAGTCCAAATTGTCAATTGCAAAAGCTAATGTAACATTGCCGAGTTATAAAATGATAATAATCTAACCGAATTATAGCCATAAAATTTATCATAATTTGTCCAGCAGTGTCAATTGAAAAATTTTTATAAGATTTTAACTTGATGTAGATAGATAATTTTGATAAAATATTGGCAACGATTATGAACTTACCATGATTTGGAAAGGAATTCAAACAATGATAGATGCGCACGTTCATCTTGGCAACTTATCGTTCGCTCCAAATTACAACCCTTTAACTGTTGAACAACTTATCAGCACGATGGATGAACTCGGCGTTCAAAAGTCGGTGTTATTACCGCTGGACAGTCCTGAAGCATGCGATGGATATTTTACCACGCCTGAGGCATTAGCAGCGTGTAAACGATATCCCGATAGGTTGATTCCGTTCTGCGTTGTTGACCCCAGACGTTCAAAAGTCGCGGATAAAATTAAGATATTCAAAGAGATGGGATGTATAGGCTTCGGCGAACATAAAATGGGTTTGGAGATAGATGACCCACGATGCAAAATGATTTACGAAACCTGCAATGAACTCGGATTTTCTGTGTTGTTCCATCTCGACCCTGGGCTTAATATTGATGAAAATGGATTGCCTCGATTGGAAAAGCTGCTGCAAGAATTTCCAAAAGTGAATTTTCTGATGCATGGACCAGGCTGGTGGTGCGAAATATCGGCAGATTGCCAGGTGCGTGGTGGCTATCCAAAAGGCAAAATCACTCCCGGTGGCGCTGTCGACCATTTGCTACAAAATTATCCAAACATATACGGAGAGCTGTCAGCAGGCTCTGGATACAATGCTCTTACCCGCGATCCGGATTTTACTGCGGGATTTTTTGAGCGCAATTGGCGGAAACTCCTCTTCGGCACGGATTATTTGGCCCCTGGGCAAAATCTGCCGATAGTTCAATTTTTGAAGGATTATCCGCTTGACAGAGAAAAGAGAGATGCTATCGCTTCTAAAAATATAGAGAGGATATTGGGATTATGAAAGGAAAACGAGTTGTTTGGCCGCTACGCGGTCAGGTGGAAATTGAAGAATTTGACCTCCCCGCTGTGGGGGAAGATCAGGTATTAGTCAAAACTGATGTCAGTCTTATCAGTCCCGGCACAGAAAGGGCGTTTTTATTGGGTCTGCCTAATGCGGTGGGCAGTTATCCGCAACGCCCAGGCTATAGCAATGTCGGGGAAGTCATAGATATTGGCGCCGGGGTTACCGATATTGCTGTCGGCGATAAAGCGGCTTCAGCAGCAGGGCATTCCAGTCATATACTGTTATCTGCAAATAGCGCATTCAAGATTCCCGATGGATTAGCTGAGGAAGCAGCGGTGTTTTTCAATCTCTGCGCTATCTCCCTGCAAGGAGTGCGGAAAGCCCGCATAGAATTAGGTGAACCTGTGGCAGTCATGGGACAAGGGTTAATTGGACTATTAGCGTTGCAACTTGCCAAGTTGAGTGGCGCCTTTCCAGTTATTGCAGTGGATATAGCTGAAAACCGTCTGAAACTGGCACTGGAATGCGGCGCGGATTTTGCGCTTAATCCCAAAGATGCTGATTTCGAAGACAAATTAGTCGACATAACTAAAGGTGAGGGACCATCGGTTGTCATAGAAGCCACTGGCAGCCCCGAACCTGTTAATACGGCGTTCAAAGTAGCCGGTTGGCGCGGCAGAGTTATTTTATTAGCAAGCACCCGTGGGGAGACTGAATCGGTCAATTTTTATCGAGATGTACATAAGAAAGGACTTTCGATCATCGGCGCACATAACTCTGTAAGGCCCGGTCAAGATTCTTCCGCCGCTTTCTGGACATCTGCGGACGATTGCCGTCTAGCGTTGTCTCTGCTTGCTCATGGACGCCTAATAGTTGATAAATTAATTACTCATCGTTTCAACGGCACACAAGCTGAAAAAGCATATAAAATGTTGATGGATTGGTCAGAGGAACTTTTGGGGGTAATATTGAACTGGAACCGAGACCTGGGAACTTGACAGATTATATCTCATGAAATTGCAATCACAAATTCGAGTTCTGTCAGAAGCCGAAATGGATAGTATTTTTGAGACGGCTGTGGATGTGGTAAAATCAGTCTTGAACAATATGAATTTGTTATCAAAAGAAATTTCACAAATGTAGGAAAGTAATCCACTGGTGATTGGGAATAAGAGATTCGGGGGAATGGATGAATGGAAGGACTACCCTTGAGCGACCTCGTGAGATAGGGAATACTTATCTCACAGGGCGAAGCTCTACGGAAAAAACGTCGTAGCG
>DTYX01000321.1 GCA_012961655.1 Candidatus Poribacteria bacterium | reverse complement strand
AGGGACTTATCTTTGACCTCGATACCTTCGCCGTCCACGATGGCCCTGGAATTCGCATGGCCGTGTACATGAAAGGATGTCCGTTAAACTGCCAATGGTGTCACAGTCCCGAATCGCGCCGTCCTGAGCCGGAATTAATCTTTATGCGCGACCGATGCCAATTGTGCGGAATGTGTGTTGACGTTTGCGGACAAAAAGTACACAGCGTAGATGGGGGAAAACACCTTATCAATTGGGACGAATGTCTCGTCTGTGGACAATGCGTCGAGCATTGCCCTTACGATGCCCTGGCGATAAAAGGCTATCGAATTTCGGCGGCCTCAATCGTGGAAAAAGCATCGCATTTGAAACCGTTCTTTGACCATTCTAACGGCGGCGTCACCCTGACCGGCGGAGAAATTACAATGCAAGCTGACTTTGCAGAGGCGGTTTTGGAAGGTTGTCAATCGCTTGGCATTCACACCGCCATTGAAACCAGCGGGGCGTGCGGTTGGCCTCAGTTGGAACAACTCGTTGCCCACACTGGCCTAGTGCTTTATGATTTGAAGCTCATTGACGAAGAGGAGCATCGCCGATGGACTGGCGTCTCCAACCGGCAGATTCTGCACAACGCCGCGCGTTTGGCTAAGTACAACATCCAAGTGCGTGTGCCGCTCATTCCTGACATCACCGACACCGAAGCTAATCTGCGAGGTATCTTCGCGTTTATGAGCGATGTCGGCCTATCATCCGTCGCGCTTCTGCCTTACAATACCTCTGCGGCTGCCAAATACGAATGGCTTGGATTGATGTATGGGATTGAAGGTGAAACCCAAAGTCAGGATTGTCTTGGTAGCTTTCTGGAAATGGCGCGCGCGGCGGGATTAGAAGCGGTTATCGACTAAGAGATTATGTTTTTTCCCGAAATTTCAGGCGGTTTATATGCGTGGGATTTAGCAGATGAGGGTGTTGAACGGATTTTGGACAATCTGCAAGAGATGACAGCGTGCAATTCTACGTATCTCATCGCGCTGATGCACCATGAAAAGCGGCCCTTGACCGATTATTTTTATCCTCATAATCCCGTGCGCAAAACCTACTGTCCTGAGGATAGTCGGGCGTATTTTAAACCGGACCCGAAGCCTTCGAATCAATTCGAGGCTAAAAGCTGAAGTCGTCTCAAAGACGACTGGGACTAAGTTTTAGTTCACTTTGAGTGTCGTCACAGAGGGGCGACGCTACGCTTTGAGCCTGCTCACTTCGTTCGGTAGTTTAGATTATAAACCACCACTTAAGTTCAAGGCATCTAAAGGAGAATTTATGTCACTACAACTTGCAAGATGGGATTCTGGGGGAATTCTGTTGACCTATTGGTGTAACGCCGCATGCGCGGATTGCTACGAAAACAGCAGTCCGCGAAAGAATAGTATTCTACCGGTTGAAGATGCGAAAGAATATTTGAGGGAATTAAGGCAACTCGGGTGTACCGGCCCAAGATTTCACTTCGCCGGCGGAGAACCATTTTACAACTATCGACACCTGATAGACTGCTTCGAAGTTGCACAAGAAGAGGGCATGCTGCCGTTGGGGAAATTGGAAACTAACGCGTTCTGGTGTACAAACGACGAATTGGTCAGAGAACGTCTTACTGAAATAGAACGCTTCGGCATTGTTGAATTGCTCGTCAGCAGCGATGTCTTTCACCAGGAATTTGTCCCGATGAAAGGAAGAAAAGATGAAAAAATATCTCGAACCTGCGAAAGAGATTGATGTCTTTGGCGAATACGATGTGATTGTCGTTGGCGGCGGCACTGCTGGATTATCAGCCGCCATCGCCAGCGGACGAAACGGAGCGAAAACGTTGCTCATTGAGCAATTCGCATATCTCGGCGGTACGGCTACCGCATCGCTGATGATTAACATCAACGGCTTCCGCAATCAAGTCGAGCCCGACGGCGTTCAGACAGTCAAGGGCATCGGACAGGAGATTATTCTCGAATTGCACAAGCTCAACGGTTTGGGGAAAAGCCCATATCAGCAGAAGGAATACGACATCGAGAAAGGAGAACTGTCGTATTCGTATTGCGTTGACCCGGAGAAATTCAAGTATGTGACGCTCAAGCTGGTACACGAAGCTGGGGTTGACATTCTGTTTCATACATATTTCTCCGACGTTATCATGGAAATCCACCCTTTGCCAAAGGGGGGAAGGAGGGATTTAAAGGGCATCATCGTCGAGAATAAATCTGGGCGGGGAGCGTTGTTTGCCAAAGTAGTTGTCGACGCCTCAGGCGATGGCGATGTCGCCGCGCGCGCTGGCGCGCCGTTTTGGCAAGCTGGACCCGATGATAAAGCTCTGAAGGACAACATCATGTACAAAATATCGGGTATCGGGGAAGCAAAATTCGGCAGTTGTCGTTATGGCGATAGTTCAGTAGTCTGGGGGCCTGGTGGCGTGTGGGGACGAAATGACGCCTGGGAAATCTCCCGCGCCGAAGTCAAAACCCGGCTGCAAATCTTTGAGCATTTCCAAGAGATTTTGGAGAAGAATCCGCAGTTGAAAGAGACCGGCGCTTATTTAGCAGAAACGCCTCCGCTAATCGGCATACGTCAGACGCGTTTCATCGAAGGCGAATACAAGCTGACCGCTGATGACGCCATTACCGGACGACGATTTGACGATGTTGTCGCTATCAGTTCCTGCGCTATCATCAGCTATTACGGCTATCGGCGCTATTTAGAACACGAGGGCTACGACATTCCATATCGCTGTCTGGTTCCCAAAGTCGTGGACAATCTGTTGATTGCCGGACGTTGTATCTCCTCGGAGCAACAGCCCTACGAATCGCACCGCGCGATGGCGCCGATTATGGCGATTGGTGAAGCCGCCGGCACTGCCGCAGCGCTGAGCGCGAAGGAGAATGTCAAACCTCGTTTTTTAGATGTGTCCCGGTTGCAAAAGGCATTGATAGAGCAGGGGGTTGAGTTGCGGCGGTGAGTCCTCTCCAAAATCTAAGAAATAAACCTTGATTAACTTCAGAATGGAGGAGAAACAATGAACGAAATAAGAAAGATATGCTT
>DTYX01000320.1 GCA_012961655.1 Candidatus Poribacteria bacterium | reverse complement strand
GTTTAGGAACCGAGCGACTGTACTGACATTAGCTCAAATCGGCTTCGGAGGGGCTATAGGAGCCATTAGCGGCCTCATAGTCTACTTCGTCATGGGAAATCTATTGTGGGGAAAATTCCTCGCGAATTTTATCTCAGGTGGAATATTCTATGCTATTCCCTTGCTAATCACTTTTCTGATTACTTACGGGGTAATAGTTGTTTGCGTCGGAGAAGCTGTTCGGTTGGTGACTTACTGGATGCAGAAAGAGACCCTGCCGAGAAAAATTGTTTACCAGGGGGTGTTTTTAGGTATCCCCGCCGCTGCCGCGTTGATATCCATGGCGACTTATGATTGGAGCAGTATGGACATGGGATTGTTCCCCGGCACTTTTATTATAGGTATCATCCGCATAATTGCAAACATAGTATCAGCGCCCATAAAAGTCTTGCTGTTCTTCAAGTTCCCACCAATATTGATGTATATTATCTCCGCTCCAGTCGGGGCTATAATTGGTTATCGGCTAGCTGTGACGGAACAATTAACTGAAGATTCGAAAGAGTATGTTAATCCTAAATCCCGATTAAAATAATTTAATCTCATAATCCATTTTACCAAGGAAAATGCCATGTATATTTGGTATGATGAAGATAAGCCACGAGATGAATGTGGTGTATTTGGGGTCTTTGGGCATCCCTATGCTGCACAGTTGACCTATCTAGGCCTCTATGCTCTGCAGCATAGAGGCCAAGAGAGCGCCGGTATCGCAGTATCCGATGGGATAGACTTTTTATCTCACCACGGTATGGGATTAGTGGTCAATGTATTTGAAAATGGTGATATAGAAAAACTGAAAGGACATATTGCCATTGGGCATAATCGTTATTCTACTGCGGGCAGTAGTTCGTTGGAAAATGCCCAACCGATTATTCGCTGGCATAAAAGCGAACCGATTGCATTGGCTCACAATGGCAATCTCGTTAATGCGCCGCGCATTCGCGATGATTTGGAAGATATAGGTTCAATCTTTACATCCTCATCGGATACCGAAGTTATAATTCACTTGATAGCTAAGTCACCTCAACCGACTATTGAGGAAAGAGTTATGGATACTCTATCCGAGGTCCGCGGCGCATACTCACTCCTCATAATGAATAAAAACACTCTTATTGCGATTCGTGATGCCTTCGGCATTCGTCCCTTATGGCTGGGAATATTGGATGATGCTTACGTTCTCGCTTCAGAAACGTGTGCCTTCGATGTGATTGAGGCAAAGCCGATCCGCGAAATTGAACCGGGCGAAATGGTGATAATTAATCAAAAGGGGCTTCGTTCAGTGCGCCTAAGCTCTATTTTCCATCCTAAAGCCTTCTGCATTTTTGAATTTATCTATTTAGCTAGAGTGGATAGCATGGTATTCGGTGAGTTAGTCAATCGTCCGCGGCGGGAATTTGGCCGGCATTTAGCAAGAGAACATCCCGCAGACGCGGATATTGTCATCTCGGTGCCAGATTCAGCCAATATCGCAGCCAAGGGATATTCTGAAGAATCGGGCATCCCCTTTGACTTTGGTCTCAATCGTAATCAGTATGTTGGACGCACCTTTATTTGTCCCAGCCAGATGATGCGAGAGATGATGGCAAAAGTGAAGCTTAATCCGATTCGAGATGTCCTCGAAGGCAAGCGGGTGGTAATTGTCGATGATTCTATTATGCGTGGCACCAACTGTCGCCGATTGGTGAAAATGCTCAAATTGGGCGGCGCGCAAGAAGTCCATTTTCGCGTCTCATCGCCGCCAAACAGATTTCCTTGCTTTTACGGCATTGATACACCGACGCGTCACGAACTTATCGCTAGCACGCATACTGTCGAGGATATCCGCAAACATATCAGAGCAGATTCTTTAGGATATTTAAGTATTGAAGGTATGCTAAGTTGTGTGAAAAATCCACAAAATTTTTGCACCGCTTGTTTCGACGGCGAATATCCGGTCGAATTCAGCGGACAAAATACCCAGCAGTTGAGTATTGAATTCACCCGCGGGCGCGATCGAAGGTAATGGGCGAAGAGGCTAAATGGTATAAGGGGCAAAGCGGCTATTTCTGTTTTGCCATCTTGCCATCTCGCTCTTTTGCGCCATTGACCAATTGGAGGAATATAATTATGTTGAATTATAGGCGAACTAGTACAGATAGGATGGGCTTTTCCATTCCTTTCCTCAAGGAAGCGGGGAAAAGTTTACGCACCCTGCAAGGTAAGTATATCATCTATGTTATCATTATATGTTCAATTATCGGATTTGTGATACAAGGACCGATTAGCGATGCTTTGAAGGAGCATGAAATGTCATTAAAAGGCGGGGAACTGAATTTAGTAGAAACACAAACTGTGGAGGAACGTGCGACCCTGATTACGATGGGGATTGTCGTGTTTTTGCTGATTGCATTTATATTGAGTATGAGCCGAATCATCAAAATCATTGAAAAACGGCGGACACAGTACTCCAAAGGGGAAGAACACCAGAACTTTCGAACATAAGTGAAATGCCAACAACATCCTTTTCCTTGCTTTGCTCACCCAAATGCTTTATACGGGAGAGTATTTCTTAGGAAAGAATCTACTTGAAGCTCTGAAGAAAGCAAAAACAGAATATCCCGAAAGCATCTTTTATACTGTACGTATAGGTTATCCTTCTGCTCATTGGCATAAAGGGGGAATAAGACGGATATGAAAACTTTGATTCAGCTCCGCTCAAGCAACGAGGGACGACGCTACGGGCGACAAATGGCGGCACAGAGGCACGCCGCTACGTCTGTTTAGTAACCAACCAAGATTTATTTCACAGTGCAGTATTATGGATTTTGTGCCCTCTTTTAATGCCTATATAGATGAAATCAACGGTAATCTTGTGCTTTGTGAAAATGGAGATTTTGCTATGACAGTGGATACGGGATTTAGCGGTGGTATAGCGCTTTCCTCTGATACTATTGAAGATAGGTGATTTTCTTCTTGGGATGGAATTTCTTTATTCGGTAGGTTCGATACTGTTTTTGGAGCTCGACAATGACCCGATAAAATTGAAGGCATACTAATTGAGTATTCAGAAAGGCGAGAATAACTATGGAAAACCAACAAATAACCGATGATATTTCAGCTCTATTGGAAAAGATTAACCCGAATGTCGTTCTACATGCCCTTCAAGAAGAGGATGAACACTCCCTGGCTATTTTCCTCTTAACTCTGCCGCCCAAATATTCCGCAAGCATCTTATCACGTATGAGCCCAGAACGACGGAACGCCATCGCTGGGGAGATTGCAGTAACAGAGACTGCTCCTTCAGAAGAGGTCCAAGAGATTGTCGCGCGGCTTAAAACCAAAATAGAAGAAGCCGCCAGTCGAGTTATAAATTTCGGCGATGGCGCGGAGAATCTGGCGAAGCTATTGGCTGAAATTGATATCGAATCGCGGTCATCCATTCTAGAGAGCTTGGAAGAAGATAAATCAGGGATAGCACAGCGCGTGAAGGAAAAAATGTTCCGCTTCGATGATATTCTGCTCTTGACGGATGTTTCGATGAGGACTTTATTGAGAATACTCGACCGCAACATTTTAGCTTTAGCCCTCAGAGGCGCGAGTGAAGAGGTACAGGAGAAAATCTTCGATAATCTTTCGTCGGATGAAATTCTCCAAGTCAGAGCGCAAATGGAAAGCGATGAAAATATCTCCACGCGGATAATAGCCCAAGCTCAACAGTCCATCCTTTCGGCGATGCAACGGCTCGAATATCAAGGTATGATTGTGATGAATAAACCTACCATACGTGAAACGTGATGCGTAATACGAATTTACGCCTTACGTATTATGCTTTGCATAGTGAGCGTCTACGCTTCGCTTTTCATCACAACTCCTTTATTCCCATCAACTTCGACTTTTTCGCCATCTTTAATTAATTTCGTCGCGTTTTTAATATTCACGACGGCGGGGATGCCATATTCTCTGGCGACGACAGCGCCGTGGGAGAGCATCCCACCGCGTTCCATTACCAGCGCGCAAGCGTTCAGGAAAAGCGGCGTCCAGGCGGGGTCGGTTGAGGGGCAAACGAGGACGTAATTAGTTTGGGATATCGGTTCATCAGCGGGGTCAAGAACGACGTTGGCAATGCCTTCCGCGACGCCGGCGGAGACTGACAGTCCCGGTAATGCTTGAGAGATTCGTGGTTGACCGTTCGCCGCGGTGTTTTGAAATAATTCCGAACTCCGCATTCCGAATTCCGAATTCCGGTTGCCTATCTCTTCTAAGGTATCGCTAAAAATAACTTCGGGGAGGTCGATTTTCAACAACTGCTGGCGTCGATATCTGCGTTGGGAGATGAGTTCATCTAACTTTTGCCCTTCAATCAATAGAGGGAGTTCTTCAGGGGTGAGATAGAATATATCGCCCTTCAAATTGAATCGGCGGTCGAATTCTAATAGGGCTTTGCGAATCAGTTCATAGCCGAGCATAATGTAAAACTTCGCGGTCTCTCGAAACGGCATGTATCGCTGAGTGTACTCCAATTCCCGCGCTATCTGCTGTCGCATAGCCGCCGAAAAGCGACCGGAGGGCAAGTTATTAAGTTCTGCTTCGGCTCTCTGGCGTTCGGCTTTTTGAGCCTTGAATCGTTCGACGGGATCGGTCTCCTCAGAATCCCGAAAAATTTCAATCATCTTTCGGACGAAAGAATCATCTTCGCGCCAGCGGGGTTGAGCCAATTCGAATTCTCCTACGGTGCGATGTCCATATTCGTTCAGAAAATCATCCAATGAAATCCTCCCCTGCGCGACCTCCCACATCTTCAGATTCATGTCGACCGTCAAATCACCTTCCAAACCGACAATCAACGCTTTGGCGCGTTCTTTATATTCCTCGCCGAAGCATTTGACGATAGCTGTCTCCAAATTGTTATATGACAGCCCGGCGAATACCGTCGCTTTTAAGGCGTCTTTGGCAAATACCGTGAGCGTTTCCTCAATCCATTCGTTGAGCTTGTCCAGAAGTTGTCGGTCGGAGAGCTTTGTCAGGTCAATTTGCCGCTGTTTCTCGACGTACTGGCGAAATTTGGGGAATATCCGCTCAGTTAAAACCCTGTCGAAATCTTTGCGAATGCGTTTAATCTTGCGCTCGGAGGCAATCATTTTGTAGATGTAGTATGGGAATTTCAACCAGAATTTGGCGGTGCTGCGTTTGATGTTGACAGTCGCTTTTGGGTAGATAGCTTTCTGTGGGTCCTTTTTCAACTCATCGAGGTTATGTTCCAGCGGAAATTCATTAAAATATAGTTTGGCTTCGCGGCTGAGGTTGAAGTATACCTGCCCGCAGATGAGGTCGAGTACGCCATGTTCATCCACATCCTTTCCAGGAACAAATCCCAAATCGCGATATGTTAATCCAAATCCGCCGCGGCCGGACATGAATTTTTTGACAATTCCCCATGTCATCGGCAGCGGCGCTGGCAACACTTCAGAGAGATTGAAACTGCTCCAAACAGTGCCCTCAGGGTCAGCTTTGGCTTGTAGCGTTGCTATTTCCTCCTGCCATAATTCTTCAATTCCGAACTCCGAACTCCGAACTCCGAATTTCGTTATCGGTCTGGCTTGAAGGATATAAAAGCGCCCTTCCGCAAACGCCCATTCGATGTCCTGCGGCGCGCCGTAGAAACGTTCAATTTCAAGCCCCAATTGAGCTAATTTTTGAATCTGTTCATCGTTCAAACTGGGTTGCGCTTGCTTTGCCTCAGGCGTTTTTATCTCGCCGTTTTGAGTAATCATGAGTTGTTTTTCGGAAATAATCTTCTCAGCGATGTCCAATGAATCCCTCTTGACTACGAAATGGTCGGGAGACACTTTGCCGGATACGATAGCTTCGCCGAGTCCAAAGCTCGATTCGATGATAATTTCACCCTCCCCCTTTATTAAAGGAGGATGGGGGGATTTGGGATTGACGGTGAACATCACCCCGGATACGTCAGAATCAATCATCTTTTGAACTACAACTGACATGGCGATTTGTGAGTCATCGATGTTCTGATTCCGCCGGTAGGCAACAGCCCGTTCCGACCACAGAGACGCCCAGCAGTGCTTCACCGCGTCGAGCAATTGAGATTCGCCTTCTACGTTGAGAAAGGTATCCTGTTGCCCGGCGAAACTGGCATCGGGCAAATCCTCCGCCGTCGCCGAAGAGCGAACAGCCACGCGTCCGGCGCTGATGGCGTTGTACGCGTGTATAATTTCATCTATCAATTCTTGTTTTATATCAGACGCAAGCAGGATGCTTGCGCCACGGGCGTTACCACTCGGTGTCATTGTCTGAGTCGTATGGCGATAAGCTTCGGTTGTAATGCAAAAACCGTCGGGAATCGAAAATCCCTCTTGAGTCAACAGTCCCAAATTCAATCCCTTGCCCCCGACAAGGGGTAGGTCTGATCGATTTATTTCTGTGAAACGTTTTATGTATTTCGTATTGCTATTCATCATAATTCCATCACCCGTTTTGACACTCATAAGAAAGCAACTTTTCATTCCATGAAAGACGGACATTATTTTCATCAAGCCAGTTTGTTAGACGTTCGATTTCTTGCCAGGTTGCAAAAGCGTTTTTCGAGAATATTCCAAACCATCTCTGCAATGGTTCACTCACGCTTTGTGTCTTGCTTCTTTTTTACCACAGAGAACACTGACCACAAAGACACTAAGAACACTAAGAAAAAATCTTTTCTTTGTGTCTTGGTGCCTTAGTGGTGAAATTGTGTCTTAGCACCTTAGTGGTTTTCTCTTTTTTTTTCCCTCTTTTCTCTCAGTAAAAGAAAGTTTGGTTACGAATTAACTCCTTTGAAATTAAGGCGTGTTACGCTTTTCTTGCTTGAAAATTCTAATGTTACAACGTAAGGCGATTTACCAAGTAATCTCCATTGTTGCGATTCTCTATTACTTCGTCAATTTAATTTGTAATGGTAGAAAAGAATCAGTCCGATATTGACAAAGCATTACAATAAAAACAGAGTAATCGAAATATTTGTGCTGCGTTCCCCGCCGCCGACGGGCTGTAGATAATTTTGAATAACATAATCCCCCGTTATGAGCAATCCCATCGTTTTGCCGAACGATTGTCCATGGATGACAAGTTCCAGGAATGCGACAGTGCGATTGAAATCTTCCTTCGGTTCATTCAAATCGCGGAAGGTCAAATATTGCGCGCCGGAGCTCAATTGCAGTTGTTCTGCAACCTGATGAGTTAAAGTCAGGATATAAGCATTTCTGATAAAATCAGTCGCTTTATATCTGTTGTAAGGGATAGAATATCCTATCGACCTATCGTTGCGAAACGCCGGCGCAATTGTGAGGTCAGGTCTTACCTGGTATTCATAGCGCAATTGGTTGATTAGCACAGTATCGATTAAGCGCTCTTTAGTATGAAAAAGTGCATCGTATTGGTATTTGAATTTGCTTATTATGGTGAGGGGGACAGTAGGATTTCGATATTCAGCCTTCATAGTGAAGATATTGCCGAGATAGTTTTGTAGAGATAAATCATCCTCGACTATTTCGTCGTCTTCTATCCAGTTATCAGGGATAATATCGTGCGCCCGACGAACGGTATGCCGAAATAGTAGGTTCCAGTTTTGAATCGGTTCTGGCACATACTCTAAGATATTATACCAGCTTCGTGAACTTTTTTTATCCAGGATAAGCCTTTTTTCGTAGTATCCCGGCGTCATCGATAGCCCTTTGACAACCGGCAATTCGATTCGCAAGAAGCTGTTATGTCCATAAGAACCTTCGGTGTAATCCCCACGATAGTTTGGATTAAGGTCATCCTCTAAACTATCCGGTTGTCCGTTATTGTTGAAATCCATCGATTCTCTATTCAAGCCTGTCCGGAACTTTGGCGGGTCAGCGGAGAATAACAGAAAATCGTCATACCAATCATCCACCCCGTCCGCGTCCCTGTCCCTTTCGGAACTTCCATAAATCCGCACCGCCGGCTCACGCGAATCGGCGTAAGGGTCTTCATCGTCATTATCATCGACAAAATTGGCCGCGTTATAAAATGGGTCGATGTAGGTATATTCACTCCTCCAATTGAACGGGCCGAAGCTGCGATTGACATCGACGAACCATGCGGAAGCGGTGCGTTGTGTTCGTTTGCCCCCAAAGAGGGGATATTGTCTCGTTCTCATATACCAGGCTCGCTCCGCCTCAATGGATATGCCCCAGAGCGTCGTCTGCAGGTCAAATCCCATCGTCGTTTCATCGGTCATCTCACCGTAGTAGAATCTTCGCCAGTCTCGATTCGATCCATCGCTGACGTTGCCCCGCGCGCTTAACTTCAATCTATAGTCCATACCATTCGTCGAAAGCTCGACGACATAATCGTTGGCGATATCCAACTCGAAGCGGACGCTTTTGATGTCCTGCGGATTGAACAAATCGAACCGATAGACAAAAGTTCCGTCACTATCGACCCAGCGCGAATTGTCGTCGCGAAAACTTAAACGCGATGCCATCAAAACGCCCGGAGGCTCTTTACCGCCGGCGAAATCATATTCCAACGCTTCATCTATGTAAACTTTCACCGCAAAAACCTTCGCGCCGCCTGGATTCTCAGGCGAACCGTCGCTGAAACGCAGATATAGTTCCGAGGGCGGATTATTGATGACCACGCCGCTAAACGGATTAGCCGTCCGGGTAAGGTCATAATTCGTAAAAAAACGGTTGACATAATTGACCCCCAAACGCGGTAGCGGCATTGTAAAACCTGGTAGACCGGCCAACTTTACATCCCAACTCCCCAGATTTGCCTCTGCGCGCAAGCCCGCCATAAACCAATCGGCGTTACTTTCTATATTTTTATCCTCAATCGGGCTCACTTGCTCGTCTGAGATGGAGAAGGTATTATTCGTCACCCGACCCAGAAATGCAGAAACCCGTCCGCGCGCTTTGGGAACGGTGATATTCCAACGTACTGAATCGAAGAGTTCCTTGTTGAGTGTGAAATCAGAAAATCGTGTGGCGAAATGCCCCACGGCCAATTGATGTTGGACATTGGCGCCGGGAATGTCAAAGATAAAAAAATGTCTTAGTCCGGTCTGTTTCCCAAATTCCGCGTCGCGCCTTATAGCTGACATCCCCTCTAAAATCCCATAAGTAGCATTGATTTTATATAGTTCCTTACCGCTTTTATCGAAGACTCTATTGCCAAGTGGGTCAGTAATCTGCGAGCTGATGGGAGGAGTTATTCCCAAAATGACAACTACAGCTATCAATGAAATTCGTTTCGGAAAACCGATTAAGCTGATTTTACCAAACCAATGGATAAATTTAGTCATATCTATTCGCTACTTTAGATGCAATTTTTATGTAAATATATCATTATCTTGAATTCAAGTCAAGGTTTATCTAACGTTTATCTATTCTATACAACTCTGTTTTGTCAAAATGACAGGTGAAAACACTCCTTTCAAAATTATTGCCAGTATGACATGCTAAAGCGGTAAAATGGTAAAGAAGCAAAATAGTTGTCATCTTGCCTCCTCAATTTATCCTTTTGGC
>DTYX01000319.1 GCA_012961655.1 Candidatus Poribacteria bacterium | reverse complement strand
TGCCACTTTCGATTCATGCAACGCTCTCTCAATTTCGGGTGAACCCAGTCAATTTACTGTAAAATCCCCCATGATAGAATCTCCAAAAAATCTTATCACTGGGCAATTTGTAGATTTTTCAAATTTGAGTTGACGTTCGGCGATGTTGTGTAGTATAATAATAGCCGTTGATTTAATGAATTAACGAAAAAGGAGGAAAAATAATGTCAGAAGCAGTTCAGCCTATAATAGAGGAAGAGGAACAAAAACCGGAAAGTAGGATGCGTGAATTACCGGAGGAGAATGCTGTTCGCGTGCGTAATGTCATAAAAAAGTATGAGCTTGGCACTATTACAGTTGAAGCGCTTCGGGGAATCAACTTGGAAATTCGACGAGGTGAATATATCTCGATTGTGGGGCCCTCAGGTTCAGGGAAAAGCACCTTGTTTAATATGATAGGTGGTTTGGATAAACCGACTGAAGGACGGGTTTACATTGATGAAGTTGACATAGCTCAGTTGGATGCCTATGAATTGGCATGGCTCAGATGTCGAAAAATCGGCTATATCTTCCAGACGTTCAATTTAATTTCAGTCATGACCGCTCTGGAAAATGTCACACTGCCGATGATATTCGCTGGAAAAACAGCCGATGAGAGCATTCAGCAAGGGATTGACATACTGACGACAGTGGGATTAGGCGATAGAATCCAGCATAAGCCGCTGGAACTGTCAGGCGGACAACAACAACGTGTTGCCATTGCGCGCGCGCTTGCCAATGACCCAGCCATCGTTTTGGCGGATGAACCGACGGGAAACCTGGATACGAAAACGGGTTTGGATATTATTCACTTGCTCAGAACTCTTAACGAAAAGAATGGAGTGACTATAATCACCGCAACTCACGATACCAAGATGCTTGATGTTTCAGACCGAATTTTTCACCTGGTAGACGGCAAAATCGACAAAGTCGAAACGCGTGAGGAAATCAATCTGCAAGTCGGAATGCTTGATGGCGAAGAGGTTGGATAGGCCGGAATTCGGAATTCGGAATTGGCAATACATCGGTTAGCGTGAAATGCTCAAGCCTTCCTGGTGTAAAATAGTAAAATGTGTCTTTAGAATGTTTAGAGGACTTTTGAATAGAAAGATATGAAAAATCGCACAGGCTTCCGAGCATTGCTTGTTGGCATTGTATTAATCTTCGCTAACTCCTTCTGGATGATGAGGGCGTCTATCTGGGGAGCGGGTTATCCTACGACGGTCTCTCTTTTTTACAATGTCATCCTTATTCTCTTCTTGCTGACGTGCGCCAATCTCCTGCTCTTAAAATATTTTAACAAAGCGGCGTTGAATCGAGCGGAATTATTGCTGGTTTACGCCATGTTGTCGATATCCTCCGCAGTAGGTGGATTGGATATGATTCAGGTTCTCATCCCGCTAATCGGTGGAGTGATGCGCCTAGCGACGCCGGAGAACGAATGGGAAAGCCTGTTTGCCAAATATATCCCCGACTGGATAGCGGTGAAAGATAAGAAAGTCCTGAAGGCTTATGATTTAGGCGAATCGACTTTGTACAGCGCTGAACATCTGCACAGTTGGTTGATACCCATTCTGGTTTGGGCGGGGTTTATTTTCGTCCTGCTGTTTGTGATGGTTTGCATTAATTCTCTACTACGCCGTCAGTGGACCGAAGGTGAAAAGCTCAGCTATCCCATCATTCAATTGCCCTCTGAACTAACAAAACCGGGATTTCTCAGAAACAATCTACTGTGGTTGGGTTTTGCTATAGCGGGCGGCATTGATTTAATCAACGGTTTACATTTTTTGTATCCCGTCGTGCCAGGCATCGGCGGGAGATTATATGATATTGGACCATACTTCACGGAAAAACCGTTCAACGCCATCGGTTGGACACCCGTCGCGCTATTTCCTTATGCTGTTGGGATGGCGTTTTTTATCCCGCTTGACCTCTCATTCTCATGCTGGTTCTTTTATCTCTTCTGGAAAGGCGAGCGCATCTTCAGTAGTATCTTAGGGCTCCGCAACTTGCCCAATTTTCCTTACATCGACCAGCAATCCTCGGGCGCATATTTAGGTTTGCTGGTGATAGCGCTGTGGAGTAGTCGAAGATATCTCGGACAGGTCTGCAAGAAAATCTTCAAAAATGACGGAACCGTGTCCGATGCCGATGAACCGATGAAATACAGAACTGCGCTTGCGGGTATCATCGGCGGGATGATTATCCTCGTTCTTTTTTGTCGGCAGGCTGGAATGTCGATTTGGGTGGCAGTCACCTTCTTCTTGCTATACTTTGCATTATCCACAGCCATCACTCGGATGCGCTCTGAACTTGGCTCGCCAGTGCATGACCTGCATTTTTCCGGGCCGGATATGATTCTGACGACTGCTCTAAATCCCCGCCGCTTTACCCCCAATGACCTGACGATAATGTCATTCTTTCACTTCTTCAATCGCGCTTACCGCAGTCATCCAATGCCCCATCAACTGGAGGCGTTCAAGTTAGCGGAACGCTCTTCGATGAACAATAAACGCTTGTTGTGGGCTTTGCTCATCGCCGCGGGATTTGGCATTTTGATATCGTCCTGGGCTTATCTGGACGCGGCTTACCGATATGGCGGCAAAACAGGATATACCTGGCGACCATTTAGCAGACTTGAACGTTGGCTTTCAAATCCCTCTTCAGCGGACTATCCGGCGACAGCGGCTATATTCGTCGGATTTTTAACAACCATCTTTTTGTACGGTATGCGGACGCGCTTCTTCTGGTGGTCATTTCACGCCGCTGGATTCGCAGTCTCCAGTAGTTGGTCGATGAACCTGTTCTGGTCCTCCATCCTCATCAGTTGGCTTATCAAATTGATTATCCTGAAATACGGCGGCGTAAATCTGCATCGAAAGGTAATACCGTTTTTTTTAGGATTGATTTTAGGAGAATTTGTGGTCGG
>DTYX01000318.1 GCA_012961655.1 Candidatus Poribacteria bacterium | reverse complement strand
GTTTATAACGGCAAGAATAAGGTGCCGTATTCTTTACCGGCAAACAAAACAAAAAGCGTTTTCAAAACTGACACGCATCAAGGATCAGGCTTTAACGAGCTGACATTCGAGGACCAAAAAGATCAGGAACTGATCTATATGCACGGCCAAAAGGATCAACAAACCGACATTCTGAATGACCGTAACAAAACCATTGGGCGCGACCAGTCTGAATCAGTGGGCCGCGATAAAACAATAACTGTCGGCCAAGACCACACAGAAAGTATCGGTCGCGATGCCCGCCATACGGTTGGGCGCGATGTTATCTATGAGGTCAAGCAGAACCAGCAGGAAAAGTATGGCAAAGACCATGTCCACTACGTAGGCAACATTCACAAACAGGACATCTATGCTGATCATATCATTAAAGTTGGCAGGAATGTTGTTGAAACAGTAAGCGGCAGCTTTACGCTGGATGCAACTAAATCGATTACCAACAACACCAAAACTCACACCCTGATGGCGTTTGAAACCTTTGTGATCAAAGGGCCGGGCGGCAAGATTACCATTGATGCCAGCGGAATTACACTTGAGGCGGCCCAGATAAACCTGAAGGGCAATGTATCGATGGGTGGTGGTGGTGGAGCACAAGTCCCAACGCTTACGGGTGCATCAAATGAAGCCCTGCCTTTGGTTGAGGAGTGCCTTAAGCCAAAAGAGTAAGAGGCTTGATCCTGACAACTACTTTGGACGTATTTACCGAAATAGCCGTGCCCAAAAACCCTTGTGCGGGGGCTGTTCCGCAGGCTTCTGCCTCTGGTCGGTTAAAAGGACTGTGAGTTGGCGGCGTTCTGATTTTTCATCATCCAACATACGCTGCAAGCTGTCGATACGATCAGTTAATTGCTCCCGCTCACGGGTCCGTTCAATATCTGCTGTTGCGATCTGCTGTTGCAATGCTTCAACTTCACCCGATAAGGTGCTGTTTCCAGTGTATTTTACCTGTGTTTCTGATTGTTCATTAGCCAGTGTTTCCGTCTTCGTTGGAAACACACGGAGAACCTCGGATGGGTCCAGCTGAAAACCTGCATTGGTTTTGGCATAAACGCTCATCTTCCCAGATTTTATTGCTTTAGAAAGTGCGCTCTTGGACCAGCCACACATCTCGGCAGCTTGCCCTAACGTTAAATATATACTGTTTCCCATAGCGTTTCCAATTGTGCATTTTCGCTGTTTCTAAGTGTTTAGTATACACCTGAAAACAAAAAATCAAACCTACCTCCCCTACAATGTTGCTATGCGGCGGATGCCATTTGCCTCGGGCCGATTGTATCCCACAATATTCCATTTGGCATCATTATTAACTGAAAGATGCACATATTGCCGCCGGATTGCCATTTCTGTTTCGGGTTGGGCATTATGTGGGAAATCCTTAAGTTCATCATAATAAGCCTGCAAATTGGCATCAAGTGCAACACTTGTTCCGCCAAACGTGGCCGGCATACTTTCTGGAAACGGCACCCCTGCTGCGACGGCTTGCTCATACATCAGCCGTAAGGTTACAAATTGGATACCATGTTGCGCCGTGGTGTGGAAAACAACTCTTTGGCTATCTTCAGTAAAAAGATTTCTGTCTGGATAGGAGTTCACCCTGTCATTGTCGCCCGGTTTGAAGTTGCGGTTCTCGACACCCCAACGGGTTTCATAAAACGATAACATCCCCGGGTAATCTGCAATGTCATAGGAAAAAGTATCCTTAAGAGTGCCCAAATCATACCCACCACCAATGTCTGAATGCGCTCCTACCACCTCTATTCTGGTTCCG
>DTYX01000317.1 GCA_012961655.1 Candidatus Poribacteria bacterium | reverse complement strand
TACGGGCGCATTCGCTGGTCTTACGGCCGCCTTCAGGCGTGCAGAGTTTCAGTACTTTTTCGCGTGAGTAATTTCTAGAACAAGGTAGGATTCGGTGACGGGTATAGCCGCTGATTTCAAGACCACGCTGATTATCAACGGGGTAGGAAATGCAAAGCGTTGAACCGCTCGAAGGCTTTGAGGAAATTATCACCTTCAAAACCCCGCAAGCAGCACAGATGGCATGGCGAGAATCATTGAACTTTACAAGATTAGTAGGCGGTAGGTAAATGGTGGTCGGAGAGATATAACCCAGGACTAAGATTTGACGGAAACACTTGTTTTACCAAATGAATTGCCCCCAACAGAGTTGGTTATCGCTATGCTGGTTGTCATTTGGGTGTTTTTGAGCTATTTATCTGTTCCAACTTTTGTCGGAGTCGTTTCAAAACTGTCATCGGTTCTGAACCACCAAAATCCATGCATATAACCTCGTTGATAAGGTTGGATACCTGCACCGAATTGCTACTAAGCACCAAATCCACGGCATTTTCGAAGGAATCGGCCGCTAATTGGTAATCTTTCTGTTCTTCACTTATCAAACCAATAAATACATACGCGGCGGCTAATCGGGGTGAACTGGGACGGTCATGGATAAATTTCTGGAAGGTTAAAAGAGCGGTTTTATGGTCGCGCAGGTTCTCATAGTTAACAACTCCAATGTGAAATTGCGCCGCGTCAGCAAAGCTATCTACATAGCCATCTCCCGAATACCAGTTGCGTTCGGGATAGGCGATGATTTCTTGATAAGCTCTGATAGCAGCTTGGTATTTATTTAGTGAACGGTAAATCTCAGCCAGTTGATAGTGCGCCATCATCGCTTCTCTGGATTTCGGGTACTTTTTGATTAATTCCTGGTATGCTTCCATAGCGGCATTGTTATTTTCGAGGTTATACCTGTAAATGGAACCTATCTGGTATAGAGATTTCGAAGCCCAAGACGATTCTTGTTCTTCATCAATAAGTTTGCGATATTCGACAATCGCTTGTTGGTAATCACAAAGCTCTTTCTCATAAGTTTCAGCGATGCGGAATTGAGCGATAACGGCGGCGAGTGATTGTGGATGCTCATCTATCTGATTCTGCCACCGTTGAATTGCCGCCAACAATTCCGTCCGCTTGAGTTCCTTTTTGGCTTGTTGCGCATACTGACTGTCGGGTGCAATGCTCAAGATTTTCCTTAAGATTGGCAAAGCATTTTGATAATCGCCTTTTTTGGTCAATTCTTGTGCTTTTTCCCATTCGACTTTCGGCAAAGCTATTTGTAATTTTCGAATCTTTGCTTCTATCTCGGTGGAAATTTTCAGTTTACTTTCGCCATACTTTCCAATGTCCCCCAGGCGAACATGGTCTGCATCAGGCAGATAAGCGGTGACAAAGATTTTATAAGCGGTGATGGCATTGCTGTAATCCATCAATCGTTCATAACATACTCCTTGCCATTTGAACACCACAGGATACTTCCAGAATGAAGGATATTCAGTTATGATGCTATTGAAAGCAGTCAACGCTTCTTGATATCTCCCCTGGCTTTCATAAATACGTCCAATTTGAAAATAAGCTTCGGCGGCGAAACTACTGGTTGGATAATTGTCAATCACCTTTTGGTATGCCCAAATGGCATCTTCTTTAAGGTGAAACGCTTTATGATATAGCTGACCCATCCACCATTGCGCTTCAGGAGTGATTGCATCGCGCGGATATTTTTCAACTATATCTCGGTATTGTTCTATCGCTTTTTGTGGACGATTCAAATCCGTCCTGTATAAATCTGCAATTTGAAAGCTAGCTTGAATTGCTAAATCAGTATTGGCGTAATTCTGGATGTACGCTTGCTGTTTTTGTAAATTGGACAAAGCATTTTTTATATTGGCTATTTTGCGTTGCGCCGTCTGATGTGAAAAATCGCTGGCGGGGTAATCATTTACTATCTCTTGATAAATCTTAATGGCATCATCATATTTTCCCATTCGACAATATACATTGCCTAATTGTATTTTGCTCAAAATGAGGTCAGCGTCTGAAACACCGTCTAAAGTAACAATTTTTCTATATGCTTTAATCGCCTCTGGATAGTTATGCAGATATTCGTAAAAGATTTCACCAATTTGACTATATATTATCGCCAATTGTTCGACATCATCTAATTCTTTAGCCTGCTTCCGCAGATTTGAGATAGCAGTGTTATACTTCCCCGCGTTGATGAGATGAGTTATTTCATTTTTAATTTGCGCTGACGCGTGGTCAAGTATAACCAGGCTAAAAATTATCAACCAAAGAAGAAAAGCGAATGATATCCGTTTCATAATAGTTCTGGGAAGGCTTTTGCAGGGGTAAGCTACAAATGTCGGTGAACGAAGTGAAACCGTTTCGCAAGACTGACTCTGAGCAAAGCGAACACGATTCTCCCTCTCCTTCCACATCGATTCTCCTTTCCTGCCGAGAAATTAACTATATTCCGTTTTTAAGTCTTAATTCACTTTGTTCTCTTGCTACCATTGAAGTCATCTGCTGGTCGGGATTTTCATCTCTGAGACGATTTAAAATCTCCATCGCTCTTAACTCATCACCCGCCACGTAACGGGTCAAAAGAGCATTTTCCAGTTGACGATAGGATTCCGCTTGAAAGTGTTGTTCGAGACGCTCAACGGAAGAGGTGGAGATAATATTTGCCTGCGGATTTTCAGCTATCTTTGGAGTTGGTGAAAATTCGAGAGTACCTATGAGAATACCAACTCCCAGCGTCACAACTATGGATGCCGCTCTTAGTAAGAATGATGGCCTGATTAAAAAGCGTTCCCAAAAATCAGCAAAGATTCTTCTCCGGGTTGGTTGAATTGCTGCCGCATTTGGAATCATTTCCGCAGCGATACGCCGATAAACATTCGTTTCAAAATTATCCATGAACCTTTGGGGTATGCTGGGCTCCGGTTCCAATTGAAGTAACTGCAAGGTTCCCCTTAGGGAATCTACCTCTAAAGCGCAGTTTTCACATCTGCTGATATGCTCTTCAACGATATTTTTCTCTTCGGTTTTTAGGTCGCCATAAACGTAAAATCCATAAAGAATGCTAATCTTATTGCATTCTCGCATTTTCCCTTCCCTCCATCAAAACTCTCACAACGGAAATTACCAGAATATATCTGATTCTTGGGTTTTTGTAACGTAAGAGGATATATCCAAGTTTACTAATTTTTAGATCTGACCTTTTTCCCTCAAAGGGGCTAAAATATTTTTCAGTTTCTTCATCGCTCTGTGATGGTGTACTTTCACACTTCCATCAGCCATTCCCAGGGCTGCCGCTATCTCTTTTATCTGTAATCCTTGATAGTGGTGCAGTATAAATACCTCTTTTTGCTTAGGCGATAATTGTTTTATGGCTTCACTAATGATTCTTCCAAGTTCATTCTCCTCCGCCATTTTTTCAGGGTCACTATATATATCGGTCGCCGGTGGCACCGGCATGTATTCTTCGTCGTCATCGAGAGAATGAAATTGGCGCCTTGCTTTAGCGCGGTGATAATCAATACAACGATTCCTGGCTATCGTATATAGCCAGGTTTGAAAACTCGCCCGCGGCTGCCAGTTAGGAAGAGCTTTGTACACTTTCACAAAAACCTCTTGAGTAATGTCATCCGCGTCATCATCGTTTCCTACCTTGCGACGCACATAACTGAATATCAGGGACTTATACTTCTTCATCAAGTTGCTAAAAGCATCTTGGTCCCCTTCTCTGAATTGTGCGATAATAATTTCATCTTCAGTCATTGATAAACCATTCTTTCTGGTACTTATAAAGCCATGGATTTTCAGACCGCGCTGATTATCATATCAGCGTCGTCCGATAATCAGCGGCTATAAAAGCTAATATAAAAAGTGCTTGACAGTTTACGGCAAAAAAAGTATCTTATATAATTGATATGGTAGCATATTACACTGTCAGACGCAACTAAAAATTTTGTATGACTTGGAGGAGGGCTTGTTTTGCTTGTTGCGCAACGACAAAGACTATTCCAGCGTATAACTTTTGGGAAATTGTTATTCCTGTCCTTGTTATTACTCAGTTGCGATACGGGAAAGATTGCAAATCTGAGTAGTATTCGGATTACTGCTGATTTACTCACCAACAAAATCAGTGTTGGGATTTTTTTACAAGACCATTTGGGAAATTACCTCGTGTGGAATCAGAGCTTTTTGACACCACAATCCGGCATGAGTGTTATTCCTGAGGAGGATTTTGACACTAACGTCAAAGTATACTCGATGAAGTACGGTGATAGAAACAAAATAGTATATGATGGCCGGTTAGCGGGATTACATTGGAATCGAGCTATTGCTGAAACGCCGCGGCTGCTCTTGGGCGATATTCCTCTCATACTTATTCAGAAAGACGCAGAACGCGATACCGATTTTGGAGTTATCGAACTGACATTAACAACTCCCAAACAAGGGGATTTCTTCGCGACGGCGGAGAATGTGAAGATCTATCATTAAGGTGAAATTGGAGAAAATGAAAATTCGAAGGCGAGCGCTCAAAGAAGGTAAAGTTCTGTTTGTAAGAGATGAGGACACCCTTTATAATTTAGCGACTCAAACAGTGAGAATGATAAAGTCAATGGAAATTCAAGATTTACTAAAGATAACTGCTGAGAAAAAAGCCTCTGATCTAATTATTTCCCATGATGCTACCCCGGCATTGCGAGTTGGGGGTGAGTTAGTATCAATTGATGGGAAAAAATTAACCGCGGCGGATACCAAAAGATTGGTTTATGCGTTGCTAAATGCTGAACAGATTGACAAATTTGAACAAGAGTGGGAGTTGGATTTCTCTATAACATTGCCCAATCTGGGGAGGTTTCGGGTCAATGTGCACTATCAAAAAAATAGTGTAGCAGCGGCGATACGATATCTGTCAATGGACATCCCGCGTTTTGAGGACCTACGGCTTCCTGAATCGGCGCGTGAGTTAGCCCTTAAAAGGCGTGGATTAGTGTTGATTACCGGTCCATCGGGAAGCGGAAAATCCACGACGTTAGCGGCATTGATTGATATTATCAATTCAGAGCGCGCCTGTCATATCATAACTATCGAGGATCCAATCGAATACGTCCATACAAATAAACGGAGCATCGTGGAGCAGAGAGAGGTCTACACCGATACCCACTCGTTTGCTGATGCGCTCAAGCATGTTCTGCGTCAGTCGCCGGATGTTATCTTGATAGGCGAAATGCGCGACGCTGATACCATCAAAACCGCCATTACCGCGGCGGAGACCGGACATCTAGTGCTGGCGACACTGCATACCATCGATGCCTGCCAGACTATCGACCGCATCATTGACATCTTCACCGCAGAACAGCAACAGCAGGTGCGAGCGCAATTATCGCTGTGTTTGCAGGGCATCATAGCACAGACACTGCTGCCGAGAACAGAGGGGGCAGGGCAAATTTTAGCGGCGGAGATAATGGTGATGACTGATGCTATCAGCGCTGCCATCCGCAGCGGCAAAAATGCGCAAATTTATTCATACATTCAGACGGGACGGATGTACGGCATGCAAACATTGGATTACGCTCTTAAGGAATTATGTACAGCGGGTTTGATTCATTATGAGGCAGCCGCGCCGTATGTCAGAGATTTGACGTATTTTCGTGGATAAATTGACCAGCCGAGAGTATTAAACATCCAGCGAAAAGGAGGTAAGAGTACATGTCATTCGAGATAGCGGCGGTGAAATGCGCAGTTTTTGAACACGATACTCTTCATGAGGGAGGCGAGCGCGTCTCTCGAAGGCATTGGGGTTAGCGTGTTAGGTCATTTGGATCGAATTCTGGAGCCGTACTACCACCGCGACCTCGCGGAAGGCATCATCACGCGAGAAGAGGCCAAAGATCTAATCTGCTTCTTCCTGGCTATGAGCGATGTACGCTTCGAGATGCGGAAGGTGCGTCTCCATGTTGGCACTAACACGACGGTGGTCATCGGCGGCTGCGATGCACGGGGGGACATCGTGTTCAACGACATCACGCGGATGATTATTGAGGCTTACTAAGAACTTCGTTTGGTAGACCCAAAGTTGAATGCCCGCATTTCGCCTCACCATACGAGTTTTGCAGTTATTACCTCATCCACGCGTAGCGGCGTGGCTCTGTCCCGCCAATTGTCGCTGCGAGCGGAAGCAAGTCGCTGTGCATCTTCAACGATGACGTGATTATCGAGGCAAACGTAAAAATGGGGAAGGTGCTGGAGGATTGCCGTCTCTATGTCGGTGGAGGTTGCCAGGAAAATGTCCTTGAGAACACGGAGATTAACAGCCGTGCTACGATTTACCTTAACCTGCTGAAGGTATTCCTGATGGGGTTTTGTCCCCCGAAAAATGGACGTTCTTTACCGAACGCGAAGGAACCCGGCTTGAATCATACGAAACATGCGACACGTTCGAAGCGTTCTACCAAGCCTACCTGCGGAATCTCAAAATGGTTGTGGATGCGCACATTAATCAACGCAAT
>DTYX01000316.1 GCA_012961655.1 Candidatus Poribacteria bacterium | reverse complement strand
TGACAACGCTAAAAATAGTATGGTATAATAACATCAAGAGGTGACGATTATGAATAATGCGCAAGAAAAACAGATCCTAACTGTTCAGGACTTGAAAGAATTCCTCAATATTTCTGAGGCTACCATCTACAAGTGGAAACGTGAGCGGGGACTTCCCTACATTAAGGTCGGCCGAACCTTACGATTTGACAAAGACAACATCATTAAATGGCTAGAACAATATGAAACCGTCACTGAATGTGCTTCTTCTTGAGACACCATAAGCTGAAGGCTAAGGTTCGCAAAGCGAACATAGTATTCACCTAATTTCTTATCCATTAGCGTCTCTCCAGTATGTTTTTGTATTGTAGAAGAAGTAGACGCTGATTATTATTATCGTATATTGAATCACGGCTTTTAAAGAGTTTGAGACTTGAAATATGTCCTACAAATATACAATGAAAACGGGCATTTATTGGTGCGAACAATGCTTAGCCCCAATCAAGGCGGAAAATGCCATTGTGTGCCCACAATGCGGAACGCATACGCGTTATCTCACTACTGACATCCGCCCTGTCTTTGCAAGGGAACGGCGGATGCTTCAGTTCTACGGACATCGGGTTTTGGTGGCTGACGCAGTCTGGAAAGCAAGCAAGAGTCCGTATTACTACATCAATGGGAAATCTATATCACTTCCGATGGCGGAGCAGATGAAGGGTGACTTGCCCAAAATCGCTCAGTTTATCGGAGATGAGGAGGGCTATGATGAGCTTGATGAGGCTTTGATAGCAGATTATCGCAAGGCGCTGAAAGTAAATCAACCCCACCTGCGTGAGATGGAGGACGAAGCATTTAGCTTTATCACAGAGGTTTATCAGCGATATCGTAAGAAGCTATTGATGGTTTCCTTCAGCGGGGGCAAGGATTCTATCGTGGTGTCTGACTTGGTGCGCCGAGCGTTGGGACGCGCTGATATTATGCATCTCTTTGCGGACACTACCCTTGAAGACGAAAATACCTACGGTTACATTGAGCAATTTCGAGAGGAAAATCCACTCGTGCCGTTTTTCGAAGCTCGGGCTGAACATAACTTTTACCAACTCGTCGAGCAGATTGGTCCGCCGAGTCGTGTGATGCAATGGTGTTGCACGATTTTCAAAACTGGTCCCATCAACAACTTACTTCAAACTCTTGGTGAGAACGTCAAAGTTTTAACGTTCTATGGCATCCGCCGTAGTGAATCTGTGCAGCGGAGCGGTTATGACCGGGTGAGCGGTTATGACCCGATGACTGATGGCGCGGATGTTGGGACTACAAAGATTGGAAATCAGATTACTGCTTCGCCCATTATCGACTGGTTGGAGTTCGATGTGTGGCTCTATATCTTGTTCTATGGACTCTCATTCAACAAATCTTATCGCTTAGGATTTTCCCGTGTCGGATGCTGGCTCTGTCCACTTAATTCAAGATGGTCAGACATGCTTGCTGGGATATTTTTCCCTGAAGAGACTTCCCGATGGCGCGTTCAACTGATTGAATTCGCCAAGAAAGTTGGCAAGCCTGACCCGGAAGATTACGTTGACCAAAAAGGTTGGGCGAGTCGGTTCGGTGGGGCGGGCTTGGAAAATCGGTTCACTGGGATTGATGCTAAACCTTGCGGCGACAAGGAAAACATGATTCAATATACCATCAACCGTCCGGTCAGCGAACAATTATATGAATTCTTCAAGCCGTTGGGCACAATCCACACGGCGCAAGAGAGGTCAGCATTTGGGGAGTTCGTGGTTTCACCTAAAACGCCGAAACTGGGCAGCGGGCTTGTAGTTCAGGCGATTTCCGGCAGTGACCAGATTCGCGTTACCATTCTTGATTCCAAGAATTTTTACCTCATCTCTGCGTATGTCAAGCATCAGGTAAACAAGTTTCAAATGTGTATCCAATGCACCGCTTGTTCCGCTGTATGCCCGCATGGTGCTATCACAGTGCGCCCTGAGCAACGAGTGTATCACATTGATGAGAACAAATGTACAGGCTGCTTGGAATGCGTCAATCACTTTGGCTCCACAGGATGCCTCGTGGCAAAAAGTATCAGTTCCTATGGGGAGGATAAGTAGGTGGAAATTACGAGGCCCGACAAGGGAGTGAAGCAAGTCCGGAAATATAGAGTATGGAAAGTTAAAACTGAATATGAAACGATTTTCTATGCTAAAGGGGGATACTGCCCGAAGCGCCAAGGAACAAAAAACTACATTTGGCTAGCCAACGAAATAGTTTATTGGAAATTTGCCTCGTTTGCTGGACTAAGAATGCCTAATGTAGCGCTCTTAAGAAAGAGAAAGGATTTCTTTTTTGGCAGCGAATTTTGCGATGGCAGGGCTAAACTAGAAAACGAGAATGCCTTGCAAGCTTCTGTTGATCGGGTTCCTGACAACAATACTCAGTTAACGCGAGCTCTCCTGTTAGATATAGCACTGTTGAACAGCGATAGGGTGCTTTCAGCAATTCTCAAGGACAGGAATAATCTCCTATGGTTCATTGATT
>DTYX01000315.1 GCA_012961655.1 Candidatus Poribacteria bacterium | reverse complement strand
TTTTTCTTCGGTCCATGGGAGAATTGGAGTATCCGGTTGAGTACGGAGCCGATTAAGCAATTGCGGAATCACATTTTTATGCTGCTCTAAGCGTTCCAAACAATCCCGAAGAGTCATTTTGCCATCTATAATCCGTTCCAAAGATATATTAATTCGTCGTCGTTCAGCATAAACATCTTCTAGGGTAACTTTGGAATTTTTACTTTTTTTTCCCCTGCCCTTGCCATATCGACGTTTTAATTTATTAATGAGTTGCTTATCATCGAGATTCATTGTATCGGTCAAATCTTTCGCATTGGCATCAAGAGTTTTCAGACAATTTTGCAATGCCACCTTTATTGCGCTCAGCACCTCATCGCAGTGAATTTGAAGCAATTTTTCATCTCCGAAGGAGTCCGATGGACTCTTCGGAGTCCTTCGGCTCTTAAAACGGGTGAGCTTTCCCCCCGTTCGAGCTTCAACTTCAGCTCCCAGATTTTTTAAAAGTTGGCTCTGTTCTCTATCATCAAGTTGAATAAATTCTCCATTTTGAATCGAGGTTAGTAATTCGTTTACCTCTTCAGGATTACTTAGAGTCATGCCTTCAAAGTACCCAATCCTATCGCACAGTCGCTCTTTAAGCTCTTCTTTACTGATAATTATACACAATTTGGCGTAATAGTCTTTCGCTTCAGAAGGTGCATGCAGTATGCATTCACGTATATCACTGCGATAGAATTTGATTTGTTCAATCGTTTTAGCAAAAATCTCTGAATCTATTTCAAACTCGCCATCAGAATTCACCGACAGCAGTATATCATATAGCGGGTTCAAAACTTCTCTTAGTCCATATCCAAATCTACGGGCAGAATTTTCTATATCCAATGTTTGTGATAATAATTCAGCATGCCTACGTCGCTGAGTTGTAGAAAGCGATAGAGTTTCAGGCATCTCTTCAATTTCCCAACTAGCGGTAACGGGAAAATCGATTTGGCTAATCTCTCTTCCATCCTCAAAAATTTTTATGTCAACAGTGGTAATATCGCCGCTTTGAACAAATTGCTCTTCCATTACACCATCATGAACGAGAGCGGTTGCCTTGCCGATAAAATTGTTCAAATCGTTAGAGGAGATATATCCCCTCTCCTCTGCTGCAATTTTAATCTGTTCATGATAGTTTTCGAGTTCCTGGATTAGTTTTTCTGCTGTTTGAGTTTGGAAATGTCCTTCAAAAAGTTGAGAGCTAAAATCCATAAAATCTATAATAGCAGAGCTTGTTTCCTCGCTAATGATACGCTGAACAGCCGGATTTCCTTGGGTAGTAGCTTGTTCTTCGGTGACATCTTCATCAAGAATCGAACTGATGATATTTCGACTCACATTCCACATCCCAACCCGTTCTCTTACCCTGCCTTGGTGATTGGCGGAAATAGAAGCAATCTTTTCATTTACTTCTTCAAAACAGTCACTCAATGATTTTTCAGAATCGGCTATTAATTGCTCTATCTTTTTATTATCCGAATTTACGTTGAAAGCTCTTATGGTTATTCCATCTCTATTTATCGGGTCGTGAACTGCCGCGCCTATGAGAATTTTTGCCTTCACTTGCGCTTCTTCTAATTGCTCACGCAGGTGAAAATAGTGTTGAAAATCTTGAAAATCTGGATACTGCCTCAGATATGAACTATAAAGGGCGATAGCATAACGTTCATTTTCATCGGAAAGCCGCGAAATTAGTTCGTCTGCATTCAAATGCACACCAGCGCTGATAGTTTTTTCAGGGATGATAATTTCGGCTGGGGATAATGAGTCTTCTGTAGTAATTTCAGATTCTGTTACCAGGATATATGCGCCAGTTTTAAAACCGCGCAACAACCTCAATTCAACCTGTAACTCTTCTGGGCGTCTCAACAAATCGGCCAGCTTTATGGGTCTTCCTCTATGAGTTACAGTAAATTCGGGAACTAGTCCACCGGCAAAATCAACAATATTTTTGGTGTTACG
>DTYX01000314.1 GCA_012961655.1 Candidatus Poribacteria bacterium | reverse complement strand
TCAGCACCTTCAAGCGATAAAATCACCTTCGTGCCGTCAGGACCGTATGTAATAGTTCCCTTAAACACCGCACATATCCATCGGGGATCAATGTCAACGGGAACGAATCCACCTCATGGACCTGCCTAAGGAACTGAGCGAGGGGGATTCGATGCGGATGAAAAAGGAGTCTGAAACGAAACCAATATCTCCAGAGAAGGAGAAGACGATGATTCTCCAGGCTCTGGAAGATGCCTGCTGGAATAAAACCAGGGCTGCAAGGATGCTGGGTATCGGAAGGACGACATTATATAAAAAGTTGAAGGAGTATCAGATTGAAAACGAGACCTGCCCGCCTTCAGCATAGGCAGGCATGAATTGAGAGCAGATACCATACCAGGTTCATCTGCAAGCTCGACACATCTTTTTAGCGCAAAGTGAAAGGGAGGCTTTGGAGTTCTTATTTACCCACAAAGCCACGCATCTGCTGATAAGCTCTGCGGATATCGATATCATAAATACGATTTCGAGAATCGGAGCAAATGAACAATTTGATAGACAAACGTCGATACACTATCTTCGCAAGGATAAAAGTGGACTTCATTTCTCTCCAGATTTAAACGCTAATTTACCTATAAAAAGCGTGAATTTGGAGCTCAACCCTGATGGGAATCCAAAGTCTGTTGTAATAACCGTAAATGACAAGCAAATCGAATTGATGCCAAAGCTTACATCGGTTACTGGACAGAAGTATATTTTCAGTGACGATAACTTGAAAGGATGTGTCGTTGTTACGCCCATGAAAGCAGGAGAATGTGGATGCGAGGAAAACGAAAAGGGGAGCAAGAGGGGTTAAGAAAACGACGGTATTGCAGAATTCTGGACAAAGAAGGGATATGAAAAAGATGCCAAAACATTTAAAAATGAGCTTTCTTATTGCACTTTCAGCACATATTATTGGATTTATCATCCCCTTTTTTGTATGTAAGGGGCCAGAAATAACACATGAGGAAAGTGTGGAAACTCCGATTACAGTGGTGTTTCTCAACTCTATACCGAAGAAACATCCTAAAAAATTCGTCCTAAATCCTTTTGAGCATGACATTTCTGGGGATGTTTCAAAAAAACGGACGCCGACCGTCAGTGCAAAAGCGTTACCGTTAAGCGAACCTTCAAGTCCGCCTAAAATTGCTACATTCACAAATGCGTTAAGGACTAATGATTTTCTTAAAGATATATCAAACCCTTCTTATTCGTTAGAAGCATCAACAGCCATGACAGGGGAAGGTGGAATTGGAGGCGGCCTTGGTGGTATAAAAACAAATTATTCAAAAAATCAGCACACTAAAAAGCAGGTTAAAAGCCCCTCTTTTGTGCTGCAAAAGAGGGCAGAACATATTACACCTCTCCCACAAAACGATGGGTCGAGGAGATTTACTTCTGATATTCTTTCTCTCAAAGAGAAGTTGGAAAAACAGAAAACTACGCTAAAAGAGGAGGAGGATAAAAAGCCTGCTGACCTTTCTTTAGTTTTTGTGCTTGCCCGCTCTGATTTAACTTTAGGTTTTACGCCACTGCTCAAAGATTATCTTTCTGAGTATGTTTCTAAAATTGAAGCACAGGGACGCAGTGTAGCTTGTGGAATGGTGGTGTATTCGCCGGCGAACCTCTACGGCGCGGGGATTTATAGCGTTTCTTCTGATAAAGAACGTTTGAGATATCTTCTTAACGAGTTAGATAAGATACGCGGCGATGAATATGACGCTTTTAGACAACATTTTAAAGCATGGCGCGGTGACAGTCGGGCGTTAGATGGACTTGCGGTGGCGTTGGAAAAGAACTTTTTCCAATCTGAAGCCCAAAAGCGATTTTTGTTCGTCACCAGAAATAAGGTGGGGGATATATCGGATTTGCAGAGTTCAGGTTTTCTGCGAAAATATTGCCCAATGAGCAGTCTGGATGAGATTATAAAAAAGTTACGGGACTTACATATACGCGTGGATGTGGTGGGATTAAATGAGCAACGAGCCCGCCGCCTGGCAAAGGAAACGAGAGGACGTTTTAGTGACGTGCTACTTCTTGAAGCCGGGAAGCTAAAGCCATAACCGAGCGCTAACCTCCACTTTTTGGGGCATATTATTTACACGAGTTTTGCAGTTATCACCTTGTTCATACGTAGCGGCGCGGCTCTGTCCCGCCAGTTGAAACTAAGGAGAGAAGGAGGTGAGAAAGATGCGTAAAAGCAAGGTAGCTAAATATAGCATCATGGTTGCTGTGGCTGCAGCTGTCCTTGCAGCGGATTCAATGATTGTAACATCATTTAACAGTTTACCATGATTTTCTGCGTCCCGAACGAAAGTTCGGGATGCAGAAAAAAATTCAGGAGTAAACCATGGAAAGAGGAAAATATTGTTTGATTATTTTTTGGGTAATCTCTGTTCTAGCTTCATGTTCATTGAAGGAAAAAGCCGAAGAGATTGCTTCGTATTTGGAAGGAGCATCGGAAGAGGTAAACTATGCGCATGCCAAATGGGGAACTAAGGTGAAAGTCTATCCCTCTTCATCTCCCGGACATCCAAAAAGCACCGTCAACGATGGAGAGATTAACACCCTACGAGGATGGCGAGATTTGGATAACGTCCGATGGAATATTGCAAATTGCTTCATTAATGTCTATCCAGACTTGGTAAATTACCGCCACTACAAAAGCCTTTGGGCAAAATATCAAAAACTCTATTCGCCATATGTCCAACTTCAATTCCCTTCCCCTCGTCCTCTGCATAAAGTAGTGATTTACACAATTGATGATTCTAAATATCCTGCAAAAGAATATGGGATTAGAGCATATCAACTGTATTATCAAGATAGGAGAGGAAACTGGCAACTGATAAAAGAAGAATCTTCAAACACAAAAGGTAGGATAGAGTGTACTTTCCCAATGATACGCACTCAGGGATTAAAGTTAGTTATTGTGGAGACGAATGATGTAGCTCGTCTAAGGGAAGATGAGACATGGCCTTTGAGAGTAGAAATTAAAAAGTTACGTCGCACTCTTGGCTATTCTCCCGGAAGAGGCGCTAACCCAATTCCTTGGAATAATCTATGGCCTTTGTTGCATCAACTCCCCACTCCGCTAAAATATCTCTCCAAAGTAATAGAGATTGAAGCGTATGGCCCTGTGGGTAAAGAGAAACCGATGGACATTCCTCCTGTTTTAAATCCTAAACGATACACAGGAAAGTTTTTAAGCTACACAAAGGAAAATACTGATGGTATAGAGAATGATTATGTTTGGGTTATGCAAATAGATGGAGATAATGTTTGGTTTGGCACAC
>DTYX01000313.1 GCA_012961655.1 Candidatus Poribacteria bacterium | reverse complement strand
AGAATAAATGGGGACAGGAAGATAAGAGATGGCACTTTTTACAGCCTCTCCGAGCCCACCTTCTGTAAAATGGTCTTCAACAGTAATAATTGCATTAGTTGAGCTTGCACACTCTCGAAGTGTAGTGCTGTCAACAGGCTTTATGCTGTAAAGGTCAACAACTCTGATGGAGATTCCTTCGCTTTTCAAGTTTTCATAGGCACTCAATGCTTCAAAAAGTGTAATACCAGCAGCGATAACAGTGACCAGGTCATTACTGCTATTTCTCAGAATCTTACTTCCCCCGATATGAAAATCTTCTTTATTGTTATAAATGATTGGTGTAGCCTGTCTTGTAGTACGCATGTATACAAGCCCGTGATGTTTTGCAGCCTCTTCAACCAATTTTTCGGTTGAAATTGCATCGGAAGGATATAACACAACGCTGTTTAAAATTGCCCTGAACATCGCTAAATCCTCAAGGCCCATCTGGGAAGGACCGTCTTCTCCAATAGCGACTCCTGCATGGGAGCCAACAAATTTAATGTTAGAGTCTGAGTATTGACTCATACGGATTTGATCAAAGGCACGAGTAAAAAAGGCAGCGAATGTGGAGACAAAAGGAATTTTTCCACGCCTGGAAAAACCCAATGCTGACCCTACCATGTTTTGTTCTGCAATATACATCTCAAAAAATCGCTCAGGATAAGCCTTCTTGAATATCTCTGAATAGGTTGAATTACTTACCTCTGCGTCGAGGACAACGATGTCTGGATACGCCGGGAAAATTCTGACAAGGGCATGCCCATATGCCTTGCGAGTTGCAACAGGTTTACCTGGATCATACTCAATTCCCTGTATTTCTTCTGCATCTGGTTTTTCAGACATAAGTTTTTTGGGCTTACGTATCGTTCCGATGAGAGAAAAGTTAACAGGACGCAAATCTTCCAAAGCCTTATCCAAATCTTCTTTTTCGATAGCTTTACCATGCCATCCATTTTTATCTTCCAGAAACGAGACGCCTTTACCCTTAACTGTTTTTGCGATAATCATTACTGGTTGACGAGCTCTGAGAGCCTTTCTATAAGCTGTGAGAATTTCTAAAAGAGAATGTCCATCAATGACAATCGGTTTCCATCCGAAAGAAGAAACCCTCTTTTTATAAGCGTCAAGGTTATGACCATACATTGTTTCACCACGCTGGCCAAGGCGGTTTACATCTATAATGCCGACTAAATTATCTAAATTATAATGAGCAGCTATCTGTATAGCCTCCCATTGAGAACCTTCAGACATTTCGCTATCGCCTAAAAGTACGAAAGTCCTATATGGAAGTTTGTCTATATATTTGGCATTTAATGCCATTCCGACTCCAATAGATAGACCCTGACCGAGTGAACCGGTTGATGCTTCGGTATATGGAAACACAACAGTAGGGTGGCCTTCTAACGGGCTGCTAAACTTTCTTAGTGTCAAAAGTTCCTCTTCAGTTACCTTTCCTGCAACAGCCCACAGTGCATAGAAGAGAGGAGAGGCATGCCCCTTTGAAAAGATAATGCGGTCATTGTTCGGAGAATGTGGATTATTGACATTAAATTTGAATATGCCACCAAATAAAAGACATGTCATCAAGTCAGTTGCTGAAAGCGAAGAAGTTGGATGTCCAGACCCCGCTTTTGTTGTTGAGATTAGAATATAGTAGCGGATTAATTGAGCTAATTGTTCCAGTTTTTCAATGTCAACTCTTTTTTTCATTTTGAAGCGTACTATTTTTATCGAGATTTGTTTAGTATAAAAAATTCACTTAATATGTTCATTCTCTATATCAGCCAATTTTGCTAATCTCCGTTTATGTCTTTCAGCTCCTGAAAATGAGGCATAAAGCCATGTTTTGACTATTTCCTTGGCAAGTTCAGTTCCAATGACACGTGCACCGAGACAGAGAACGTTTATATCATCATCTTCAACGCCTTGATGAGCAGAGAATGTATCGTGGCATAAAGCAGCACGAATGCCAGGGAACTTATTTGCAGCAACACAGGCACCGATGCCGCTTCCACAGATT
>DTYX01000312.1 GCA_012961655.1 Candidatus Poribacteria bacterium | reverse complement strand
TTATTTCGCGTTGTGATAAAATACATCCGACGGATGTAATAGAGTGGTGCAGACATTCTCGTCTGCTACCTCTTTTTACCGCAAACGGTTGGACAGATACATTGAAAATGCCAGATTCTGCTGATGAACATCGAGATAAATGGGGAATTGACCTGCGATTTTTGAGTAGAGTATATCGTATTGGTATATTAGCGGATATACTAATAAGTGGCTCATTGTGTTTTTATAGATTCAAAGCCGGACTGAGTTTTGCCGTCGGCGGTGCTATTAGCCTCAGTCTGCTATGGTCATTAGATTATATTGTGCGACGAACCATTACCCCACAACCGAAAAGACCTAAGCTGATTATTCTTCTGATGGCATTGGGCAAATATCTGGCAATAGGCGTTGCATTTTATTTTATTTTAAAATACAAATGGCTGAACGCTCCAGCTTTAGCGGCAGGTCTCGGTTTAGCTTACGCGATTATTTTTTTAAACGGATTTAGTATTGTCTTCAAAGCTCTAAAGGAGGATTCAAAGTCAACGTAAATATGGAGATTCCCATGAAAAAATCGGTTTTTTTAATCATGTTGTTTGTTATTCTTGCTGCTACATTCACCGCCAATTATAGTATTGCAGCCGGGGAAACAGATGATGTCGAGCACAATGGCGGAGAGGAACATCCGCACTATTCACTTTTACACTTTATAGCCAAATTACTGCCTGATGGTTGGATTCCTCAACCGATGCGGTGGAAGCAACCGGACCTAGTACTCAATACCTACTTAGTTATCTTATGTTTGACGGTTTTTACCTTTCTGGGAAGCCGAAAACTTCAGCTCATACCTATGAGCAACCTTCAAAGCCTTTTTGAACTTGTGGTCGAATCACTCAACAATTTTTTTACCGGTGTTATCGGAGCGCATGGCGCGAAATATGCTCCTTATGTGAGTTCCATATTCATTTTTATTTTGTGCCTGAATCTCCTCGGACTCATCCCCGGATTTCAAGGCCCCACGGCGGATTTGAATACTACTATCGCACTGGGATTTACAGCCGTGCTTGGCGTCCAGATTATCGCTATTAAAGAAAATGGCTTTATCGGATACATCAAGCATTTCATGGGTGCGCCAATCTGGCTTGCGCCGTTGCAATTTCCATTGCACGTTGTCGGAGAGATATCACGCGCCCTTTCATTATCCATCCGTCTGTTCGGCAATATCTTCGGTGAGGAAACGGTTATGCTCCAGTTAGTCACCATGAGCGCTGGTCTACTGCTCATCGCGGGTAAAATTCCATGGATGCCTGGACAATTGCCGATGCTGTTTTTAGGATTGCTGTTCGGCTTAATACAAGCGCTGGTATTTTCTATGCTGACGGCAATTTATATCGTAACTTTTTTAGAACACGGCGAGGAACATTAATCGAATTTCCGTACGCAACAATAATTCGTCTCTCATCGTAAGATTCCCCGCTCACGCAGCCATCGAATATAATCTTCCCCCGTCATAGGGCAAATCAGCAACTCTCGCGCCTGACGGTTAGTTCGCAATCGTAATTCGCGCTTCATCAGATTGAGCAGGTGGTCATCTATTTCTCTTCCGCCGTGTGAAGTATAGGTGCGCACTGTTGTTTTAAGTCCGTCAACGTAGAGATAGAATCTGCGATGCTCTTTATTATCCTGAACAAACCCTTTTTGCTTCAACGAACGTTCGGCTCTACGTCTTGAAATTGTCATTTTACACTCTCCAAAAGTTCGTTGAGTTCAAAAAGCAATATTTGCGCCTCTTGCGTCAATTCTTCCGTAGGCGTATTTGAATACGACTCATAGTCTGTGACCAAAATGTGTTCAAATTCTTGCAAAGCACCGTCTATTGTATCGCCACAACCGTATATATGTAGCTCTGGCAATGAACAGATAATAAGATGGTTCTCCCTTTCTATTATTATGGGAAGCGGCTGTTTTAACTGATAATGTTTACTATGTAAGGGATGGGTTAATTGGATGAGCTTTAATTCGGCATAAGGCATTAGCTCAGTTCCATCTAATAATTCCCGCGAATAAGTTTCGTCAGGCATCATCAATTGCTCCTCCGGTGTTTAATTTTGCTTTTAGATTAATTACGGTTTTCTTAACTTGCGTTTTTGTTATTATATCTTGTCAGGAAATCTATGTCAAGCTCAAATTACGAAAGAGAGAAATCTCGTGGGAAGTTGTACACAAAAAATTTGTTGAATAACTTCACCATCGTATTTATCGAAAATTTCACCGCTTTGAAAATGCTAAACTTCAACAAACTTTCACTGGTTCTATATGTACTTATATTATGTTTAGTAAACTTTATTCCTCACGCATTGAGTAATGAAGCGCTTCGAATCGCCGGCATGGGCGGCGCATTTATTGGCATTTCGTCGGTTGACGCAGGTGTATTTGGCAACTCTGCGGCATTAGTCGATATTGAAGCGAACAACCTGTCTTTTGCATTTTCAATAGAAAATTTCCGATATGATGAATTGTCAGAAACGCTTGATAAACAATTCGCCTCGAAACTCGCCTTACGCTCAAAACCGTCGGTATATTATTCCCGCGCTTATGGAGATATGGGATTTAGCATCGGCTATATCTCCGATTGGAACAACACAGCAAAATTTACGATTGAAAACACTCAATCGAGTTATATAGTCAACGAACGAAGATTTGAAGCTGATACTCCTTTTTTCACACATTATGACACTCTATGGGAAAATGGAATAGCGCTCGGATTTGGCAAAAGGCTTCAAACTGCCATCGTCGGCATGCGCCTAAAAATTTTCAGGCAGACAGCCAAACGCGGGCGGCTTGTCTCGGCGTTGCGCTTAGAATCGGAACACGGTGAAGATGTCAACCCCAACGACCCAAGACAACTTATTCCGGCAATCATCGATAACCTTGAGCATTCCATCCGCCGCGATGATGAGGTTGAACTTGACCTATCGGATACCGGCGTAGATTTCGATTTTGGCATGCAAACGGATATTTTAACAAAGAGATTAGGAGTGGAAGGAATTACTGCTGGGCTTATCCTGACCAACATTCTGCATCGTAAACTGGTAGCAAAACGGCATTCAGCGTTGGGGATAGGCCTGGGATATGAGCCCACGCATTGGTTTACGACGGGATTAGACCTGCGCAAACAATTCGCCGAAAAAGGCGTGACTGTTAATTTCGGTTGGGAAGTTAGAGGAAAATGGCGGCGTGGAGCATCAATTGGAGCAGCTATCCGCAATGGATTTGAAATTTCTATCGCTCAAAAACAATTTGCTTTAGGCCTTCTTCTCGCATTGGGAAATGCTTATTGGGAATACACTTTGACTAAACAGTTCGAAGGCGAATCGTATGGCGAAGCCAATCATACATTTGCTTCAACTATTCGTTTTTAGACTCAGCGTCTTTTCGATGATTTGAAGGCAAAGAAACCGGATATTGAATGGCGTCGAATTGATTTGTTAAATAAATCTAAAAAAGAGGTGTTAATGATATGTTTAAACTAAAAAAACAACCACAGTTTATGTTTATTTTGTGCTTCATTTTAAGTCCGCTTTTGGCTTACGCTGCATCCTTAGGAGACCATTTCGATGGACCTGGCTTAAAGAATCCAAATTGGAAGTGGCAGAGCGAGCCCAAAAAATGGGACGTTGGAAAAACTACGAAAGGATGGCTGCATATCGTCCCGGAGCTTAACCAAAACCTTTGGGCGTCTGATACATCCATTCGGTTGTATCAGGAAACATCCGATGACTTTGATGTGGAAACTCACGTTGTTATGGATTACAAAACAGGTTGTATCGTCTCAGGTATAGTGGCTAAAGGACCAAAGGAAGATAATTGGACGACTTTGAAGTTCTGGGGCAGAGCTGGTGATGCCATTCTTCAATGGCAGCATAAACAGCAAGAAATTGTCGCAAACGTGCCCGGCTCCAGCCAACCTGCTGGAAGGGTAGAGGTATTTCTGAGAATGGTCAGGAAAGGGGATACCTATGAAGGTTATTGGAAAAAGGCAGAAAAGGATAGTTGGACAAAGATTACTCCCGATGCAAATAGGAAATTTACAATGCCGCTTGAACTCGGTATATATGCCGGCATCTGCACCGGCGCGGGAGAAGCAACAGTAGAATACGAATATTTCAATGACCTGATTAACCCGTTTACCGCTGTTTCTCCCTCCGCAAAATTGGCTGCGACCTGGGGAAAAATCAAAGGACGATAGTGACAAATTGAATCATTTTGGGGTGCAACGAGCTCTTTGCACTCCAAAATTGATTCTGTTAATTCTTTTCTTCATTGCATGCGATGCTGTGCTTGGACTAAGAAACGCAATATTCTTTCTCGAAGTTCCATTTCAATCGGCTTCACATCACTTTTTCCTATCAAGTTATTCTGCTCCCGTGGGTCTTCAAATAGGTCATACAGCAAGTATCCTTGGCTTACCTCATCCAGAGCATACTTATATCGGTCTGTACGAACCATGATGTTGCGATGTCCTTGTGAGAAAATTTCACTGAAAACCGCGTCACGATGGGGCTTATCAGCATTGCGTAAAACCGGCCATAGTGATTTGCCCAGGCAGCGTTGAGACGGTTCAGCTCCTACTGCCTCCAGCAAGGTTGGGTAGATATCAATATTTTCCACCAATGCGTCAGAACTTCTACCACCTTCTATCTGTCCCGGCCAGCGGATGATGAGCGGCACGCGCACACTGGATTCATAAAAGACGGATTTATGAAGCCTCTGATGGTCGCCTGCCATTTCACCATGGTCTGACCAGAAAACCACCAATGTATTATCTAACCAACCTCTCCGCTCGAAAGCTGCGAGGATTTCCCCGAACCAGTAATCGACCAGAGATATCTTACCGTAGTAGTTAGCGCGGATTTGCTGAATATGTTCTTTCGTCATATTCTGAATGCGGCCTTGCTCCATACGGTTGACCGCTTCCTGCGACAACCAATCTCCGGGTGACGCTGGAGGAATATGCGGCGGCGTATCTGATGGATTATACATCGTTGCATAATCTCCAGGCGCATCCCACGGTTCGTGTGGACCGCCAAATCCGACAAACAGACATACGGGTTTGTCATCCTGATAGGAATCGATGAATTCAACAGCCTGCCCGCCGATGTAACTATCCAGAAATTCTTCTGCGGGCAAAGGGCTGGGCCAAACTGCCAGAGATGCTGTGTTGCGTCGTTTCACGTAATCTTCGCGAAATGCTTTTAGCAATCCAATTTCTCGCCAGTGGTCAGTCATATAAGAGTCCGTGTTCACTGTCGCCCATGGGCCTGTCGTTTCGTGAACGTAATCCAGCCCACGCGCGTGCATGTAGTCTTCATCTTCTCGCAGATGTTGTCCTCGGTGTGGATGATAGTGCGATTTGCCCACATAAGCGGTGAAATAACCGACCTGTTTTAAGTGATGAAAGAAGGTCTCGTCATCTGCCGGAAGTTTCCCCGCATTCGTCCACATTCCATGATTGTGTGGGTATAATCCGCTGATGAACGAAGCTCTTGCGGACATACAGATTGGGCTCACTGTGAAAGTGTGAGTGAACCGCACACCTTCCTGCGCCAATCTATCCATATTGGGTGTTTTGATTATCGGATGCCCCGCGCAGCCCATTGAATCTGCGCGTTGCTGGTCGGGCATCAAGATTAAAATGTGTGGGTGTTTTTCATTCATTGTTGAACTCCTTGTGTTTTGGTTTTAGACCTCGGAAGTCTGGACAGGCGATTAATCTCCACCAGAACGCCAGGGGATGCAGTGGGATGCAAAATGCTTTAGGGCGCCGCTTTTAATGACAATGGCTTCTGGTCGCAGAACCGTCCCATACATGGTCAGAAGAGCGATTACATCTAGCAGTGAACGGTAGCCAGAGAATCCGGAGATGTCAATGTATATCTTGGTGAACTGCTCGCCGAAATCGAGCGCTGCGCGGACGTCAAAAGCGTCCAGAACTTCGAACCGAATCCCCGGATGCCTCTTCTTTGCACGCTCGATACATTCAAGGCTGACGTCAGTGCCGATAACCTCTTTGCAACGCTCTGCAAGTAAGACAGTCGTTGTCCCCCATTCGCAACCTATCTCAAGGATGACATCCTCCTCAGTTACCCAGACAGGAATGGTGGCGCGGTATTCTTTCACATTGCGCGTGGCGACAAACTTGGTCTTCAATTTGAATTGCTTCTCATTTGCCATATCAACCTCCTCTTTTCCTCATCACGCTTCACGTTTCATATTGTCCGCAAGTCTTGACAACATATTCCGACTCCACCGTTCAAGAAGCTGGATGTAATGTATTGCTCTAGACTTCCGAGGTCTCGAAGACTTCGGAAGTCTAATTCGGAATTACATATGTTCGCCGTAATACCTCAGTGAATCCTAACTTGTGAGCGACACGGAGTGAGGCAAAGTTGTCCTCACCCGTACTCCACACAGGTGTCTGTCCAGCTTCTTGAACGCGCTTTGCGACAATTGCCGTCGCAGCCGTCGCAAAGCCCCGGCCTCGCCACTCCTCAAGCGTAAAGACACCGATGTCGGCGTGATGGTTGGTTCGCGCAGAGGTATGGGCGATGGCGACAATCTTACCCGATATGACAGCACATGCGACAACGCCATCCGACAGCAAGTTGCGTATGCTGCCAAAACCAGCGCCTTGGACCTCGGTTGGCGCGGATTCCAGCAGATTGAGGTCGTCGAGTGTCAACTGGCGCACAGCTTCGTTCTGGAAATTCAATACCGGTTTGGAAAGTATATGATAAACATCACCATAGTATCGAACTCGAACCCCCATATTCTCTTCGATAATCTCTCCAAGGTCTGTTGCGCACTCTGAAGCCACGTTGACACATTCCCATCCTTCAACTGATTTCAGTAAGTCCCACAACACTTCGGGGTCTGAACCGAAGCCCATCGGTTCAGCGGGACAAAAGTTGTCCTGTACGATAGCTCCATCGAAACGCGAGGGCTCGCCTGCCACATAGGCGCGGCACAATCCACGCCTTAGTAAATGAACTGAAATGACGGTTTCGGGCGTATCGCCGAGAGCGTTAGCTAAAACATGACAACTTTTTGAGTCCAGTGGTTGATAAAAACTAGAACGCACCGACTGCATAGCAAAGCCTCCTCGTCGAATAATTCCCGTATGAAAATAAGTATATCCTACATTCCACATCTGTTCAAGGCAAAAGTTAAGAGCTTTTTCTTTCCTTAGGCGTGGAACATGCACTAAAAATTGTTGAATATAAAGTGATTTTATGTTATTCTTTTGGATAATTCAATATGTCATCACGTTTTACGCATTACGCATTTCATGAGATTCATTAAGGTTCCTCCTCGAATTCGAGTAGAGGCAAACTATGTCATCTTCAGAAATACTTCTCGAAATTTCCGAATTGAAAACTGTGTTCCCCACCGATGATGGTATTGTGCGCGCAGTAGATGGGGTAACTTTCTCAATTCCGCGTGGGAAAACCCTTGGGCTTGTAGGTGAGAGCGGATGTGGCAAAAGCATCACTGGTCTTTCCATCATGCAGCTTGTTCCTCCGCCAGGTATAATCGAGAGTGGAAATATTCTCTACTACGGTAACAATGCCCCAATTGATATCACAGCTCTTTCTCCCCGCAGCGATTTGATGCGCGAGATTCGCGGCAACGACATCGCAATGGTCTTTCAGGAGCCAATGACATCGCTGAATCCCGTCTACACAGTTGGCAGCCAAATAGCGGAGGCTATCATCCTCCACCAAAAGGTGAACAAAAAAGAGGCGCTCAATCAAGCGATTGAGATGATTGCGAGAGTCGGTATCCCCGCGCCACATCAGCGCGCCAATGAATATCCGCACCAACTCTCTGGAGGAATGCGACAACGTGTAATGATAGCCATGGCGCTATCCTGTCATCCGGCGCTACTCATCGCTGATGAACCTACAACGGCGCTTGACGTAACGATTCAAGCCCAGGTGTTAGACCTAATGCGTACACTTCAACAAGAGATGGAGATGGCGATTCTGATGATTAGCCACAATCTCGGAGTCATTGCAGATATGGCGGATGAGGTCATCGTAATGTACGCGGGACGGATTTTAGAGAAGGGCGATGTGAACGCGATTTTTTATGACCCGTTACATCCTTACACGCGCGGTTTGCTTAAATCCATTCCGGTTCTTGGGAAACTTGGGAAAGAACGTCTCAACTCCATCCCAGGAACAGTGCCACATCCGCTGGCGCTGCCACAGGGATGTTCGTTTCGACCGCGTTGCAGCGAACAGATGCGGGTGTGTCAAGAAATGCCGGAGTTGAAGGAAGTTGGCAATGGACACTCTGTCCGATGCTGGCTTTATGAAACAAAGGGGCAAAAGGACACGGTCAATGCACTCTAAAACATAGGAGAAAGTTGTCAGTGCAATATGGATTGAATCATCCGGGGAATATCCTCGAAGTCAAAAATCTAAAGAAATATTTTCCAATCCGCAGAGGGATATGGCGCCGAGTTGTTGGGTATGTCAAGGCAGTGGATGGCGTCAATTTTAACGTTCGCCGCGGCGAAACGCTCGGCCTCGTTGGCGAGAGCGGGTGCGGCAAAACGACAGTCGGGCGTTGCCTGCTACGCCTGATTGAGCCGACGGAGGGTCAGATTATTTTCGATAGCGGCAACGATAAAATTGACCTCCGCGCGCTCAGTCAACGGGAGTTGAAAACTTATCGCCCACGGATGCAGATGGTCTTTCGAGACCCAAATTCGTCGCTCAACCCGCGAATGACCGTTGGCGATATCGTCGGTGAACCGCTGAAAGTAAACAAGGTCGCGAAAGGCTCTGAACTGACGGACCGCATCGCAACGTTACTCGAATCCGTTGGATTGAGAAGCCATGATATGCGGCGGTATCCGCACGCCTTTAGCGGAGGGCAGCGGCAACGCATTGGAATAGCGCGTGCGTTAGCGCTTCAGCCCGATTTGATTGTCGCTGACGAACCTGTCTCTTCACTCGATGTCTCCGTACAAGCACAGATACTCAACCTGCTTTTCGAACTCCGCGAGGAATACCAACTGTCTTATATCTTCATCGCCCACGATTTAAGCGTCGTCGAACACATCAGCGACCGCGTCGCCGTGATGTATCTCGGCAGAATCGTTGAACTCAACGACGCGGACGAACTTTACAGAACACCCAAACATCCGTACACTGAGGCGCTTATGTCAGCGGTACCGCTCGCCGACCCGCACGCCCAAAGGCAACGGAAGCGCATCCGCCTTGAGGGTGATGTGCCTGACCCTTCGGCGCCGCCCTCTGGATGTCGTTTCCATCCACGCTGTCGCTATGCACAATTAGTTTGCTCAAAACAAGATGTGGAACTAAAATTGATTAACTCCAGCGCGCAGGTCGCCTGTCATTTCGCTGAAGAATTGTCCCTGCAAGGTGTTTGAGGGCAAAGGGGCAAGATGGCAAAACGGTAATTCCGAATTTATATGAGGAATACTATCAGTTGGGGAAGTGTGAATGAATAGAAATAATTTGCTTCGCATAATAAGATTTTTATCTTTTATAATCCTCTTATTTTTAATCGCCTTTTTTTCCAATAGGGTAGCTCCTTATAATATGGATGAATTCTGTCATTATCACCCTATTATTTCCCGCCATTATAAATACAACGTCCTTAACACATTTAGAGAAAACTGTAGAAGTTATGATTTAAATCTCTTAAACACAGGATTAATTCTACCTTTAAGAGCTTTCGCTTATGAGGGGAGTTCTTCGTCCTTGTATTATTATCCTCTGTTCTTAATCTGGAAGGACCCTCGTTCAGCTCGATTTTTCGGGCTATTGTTCCTTTTAGTTCAGTCGTTACTACTTGCCCGTATTTTTAATCTTAGGTATGAATATATTTTACTGTTTCTGCTCTGTTTTTTTCCCTATTTTTTCCAGCATTTAGTGGATACCGGTCCAATCAATTTTACGACCACTAGCATATTCTTATTGTACTGGCTGATGATAAAATGGATTACCAATTGGAAATTAAAGTATCCCTTAATCATGGCTGTAACGATTTTTCTGGGAATATGGGCGAAATTAACTTATTTTTGGCTCTTACCCGGAATAGGAATTTTGTTTTTGACTTTACTTTTGGGCGGGGGAAAACTCCCCAGTAGAAGTGACTGTAAGAAAATAGGTCTTCAAATGCTAAGCTCAGTTTTTTTATTAATCGCATTGTTAAGCTTCATTTTCTTATCGACAAGCCCGTATGATAGCAGTAGTTTCCCCTATATTGAACAAATTACCGATAGCAAATGGTTATCAATACAACAACTTTTTCAAATCAACATTATTAAAGAGCGCGGCGTATGGAAGGCATTATTTAATCCTTTTGAAGCGACGCAAAGGATATTTGTGGTAAAAGCCCCTAATTTAATGACTAAGCTCTATGTTGGATTTATTTTACTCTCTGTGCCTGTTTGTTTGTTGGCGCTCAGGATAAATCGGTTTGAGAAAATTAAACCCTCGCTTATCTACTTCGCTGGCGCGGTGACTTTTGTGATTACATTGCTTATTCAAAGAGCTTGGGCAATGCATCACACAGTTCTTTCTTTCCCTTTTCTCATTCTAAGTATCCTTTCAACGATTGACTTATTAAGAAAATACCATCCCAAGAAGTTTCCGATTATAGTATCAGCATCATTTATCGTCTTTGCCGTTCTCAATAGTTACTTTTTTATTAATTTCCCAAAGCAACAAATAAGAGCGCATGATGATTGGTCAAAGATGAAGATTCACAAGATATTGCAAGACCAACAGCTTGCTAAGGACTATTTTTATGTGGTAGTCGATTGGGGAATGTACTATTACCAAGGTTTATATGGCCCTGATTCACAAAGCGTGTTGTATATGGAACCATTGAATAGTCAAAGTCAAATAGATGCCCTAAAGGGATTGTCAAGGAAGTATAATCGTAAACTCCTTTTTATTTACAGAAATGATAGGAGTAACTCAAATCTTAGTCTAATAAGGAAATTCTTTCATCTCAAAGAATATGGAACAACTTCAAAAAATCAAATCTGGCGTATCATGTTAGAAGATAGTGATAGACGTTCAGATAATGTTTGAGTAAATGAGTGACGAGTGACATATTACGTGTTTCGTCGCTTTACGCAACACGCAATACGTATTACACCTTATCTGTAAATATTATCAGTACATCGAAAACCATTTTGACACCGTTATCATTCTAACCTTCCATTCATTGACG
>DTYX01000311.1 GCA_012961655.1 Candidatus Poribacteria bacterium | reverse complement strand
TTGACATAAGTTTTAATTTATTTTATCATAATGTTCTAAAAGATATCAACAAGTTTATAACACCACCGAAAAAAGAACTAGGTGACAAAAATGAAGTGTTTCATCTCTTTTATACTTCTTGTTACTATACTTTTAGTTCCTGTTAAGACAATAGCGCAAGAACTCGTGTTGTATTACCCATTTGAGGGTACGGGGGATAAGGCTGTAGACGAATCTGGCAAAGGCAATGATGGCAGCTTTGATAAAGGCAATGCCAAACGTGTAGCTGGCAAAGAAAACAGTTTCGGCAAGGCGATGGAATTTGATGGGAAATCGAGGATTGCTGTGAAGGAGAGTAATAGTCTGAAGATAGATACGGAAATATCTTTTGTTATGTGGGTGAAGAAAGCAAACGAAGCTGGCGGGACAGGCACTCTCCCCAGAATTATCTCCAGAGCCGCAGACGCGCACGAATTGGCAATGGACAGCGGCCACATGAAAAGAGGAAATTTCGCTATCTACTTCGGCGGAAACCCAGGATGGACAAGCTGTATGCCTGTTAATCTTGACTGGCATCATATCGCCGTGACTTTTGATGGCAGCACGTTTAATGTCTACCTCGATGGGAAGGCAGCTTTCAACCTCAAAGCCGGTGGACCTAGAAGTTTCGGCGGCACTTTCTACGTTGGCTCGCGTCATGAGCTTGGCTCCAACGAATACTATGAGGGGCTCCTTGATGAGCTTGGCGTCTACGCCGGCGTTTTAACTCAGGATGAGGTCAAAGATATTATGACCGGCGGCGTATTAGGTCAGTTGCTAGCCGTTTCTCCATATAACAACTTGAGCGCTACATGGGGCTCAATCAAGGCAAAGCATTAGAGTGACTTTATTGATTTTATATGAGGCTACCGATGATATAATCCCCCCAAAATCAATTAATTGGAGCTTTACATTAGAATGATAAAATGGTACAATTGATTGAAAATTGACCGCTAAGAGAGCTATGTACTATTTCGCCAATTTCTAGTGCCGATTTATGGCCAGGTTACGTTTGATAGTCCTGACGCCCTTTGCATGATGGTCTCGATTCTTCTCTTGTCCTCATCGGACATCGACCATCCTACAGCGCCTACATTATCCTCTATCTCAGAAGTACGCCTGCATCCGGTAAGCGCCACAGTTACCCCTGGATTGCTCAGAACCCAGTTGACCGCCAATTGCGGCAGCGACTTGCCAAGAGAGTTAGCTACGTCCTTCAACTGTTCGACCACCTTCAGGTTCTTGAGGAAATTGTCCCCTTTAAACAGCGCCTGTCCGAATGGTGTGCCGCCTTTGCGCCAATCCTTTTCTTGGCCGGAGAAAGAATTTTCGGTCAATGTGCCGGTGAGCAGACCATAGCATAAACTGCCGTAAGCCATTACTCCGATGCCACTGATACGACAAAAGTCAATGGTATCATTCATTCGCTGGTCGAAAAGATTGTAGCCTATTTGGTCTGCCACGAATGGACCTGCCGGAAGGCACTCCTTTAGTTGAGCAGCGGTGAAATTGGAGACACCCACATAGCGGGCTTTGCCTGAACGCCGGGCATCCTGTAAAGCCTCAGCTACTTCTGGCAGCGGCGCGCCGACATCGGGTCGATGCACAATAAGCAAGTCGATGTAGTCTGTTTGTAGACGTTTCAAACTCCCTTCGACTCCTGCAAGGATAGCCTCTCGGCTGCCGTCGAATAACATTTTACCCGCTTCATCCCAGCCGATACCTGCTTTGGTGACTAATATTATATCTTTCCGCTTGTATCCAAGAGCTCTACCAAGTACTTCTTCGGAGCGCCCGTTGCCGTAAGCGGGTGCGGTATCAAAGAGGGTAACGCCTAACTCCAAAGCACGATGTATGGCCGCCACTACCTCTTCTTCGACGATGGCGCCGTAACCACCCCCCAATTCCCAGGTCCCAAAGCCAATCACAGATGATTTCAGATTACTGTTGCCAAAATTTCTATATTCCATATCTCCTCCTGCAGTTAAGCTGATGGCCTCTAATATATTGCCAAATGCTTCTTCCTCGAACTATATGTAAGCTCGTAAGGTTTGTTCTCTAAGCTTGATGGCTTCAGCATCGAGCTTTAGTCATATAGGTTGAGGACGTAAGCTCACATCTACAGCGATCTTTTACATATCCAACTTATACAACTCCCTCGGATTATCAACTAGCCATTTTTGGGCTATGCAAACAGCCTCATCCATATTCATTAATCCTCTATCTATCCTGCCGCCCAGAACGGTGGCGATGTCCTCGCGAGCCATAACGAGATGTCCGTAAATCTTTTCAACTGGTTTGCTGTAATCGCCGCCGAAACCGAGGATTTTGTTCATCGGCACTAAATCGATTACCTCATCCAATACGGAACAGGTCATCTTCGGTGAGATGATGTGACACCAGCAAAAGTTGAGCCAGACGTTGGGGAAATTCTTGCCAATAACGGCTGTTTCGCGCACCCAGGGCATGCCCAGATGATAGATGTCAAATCTGGTTTCTGGATGCTGTGGGACGATGGATATCATGAACTTGGGGTCGAGAGTGCGAAAATCTCCCCACATGCCGGTATGTACAGCCACGACCATGTCAAGTTCAGCGGCGATGTCCAGCATTTTGTGCATCAGGAAATTGTTGATAGTTCTCATGTCCGCCTTTTCGCCGGACAATAATTTGCTGAACTGTTCTTCCGCCGCTTTTTGGTCAGGTGATGTGCTCGGCCGTGTGGACATCTTCAAACCGACCGCTCCTTCAGATTTCCATTTATTCACACCTCTATTCGCTAATTCCAGGTAATCATCGAGATGCGATACCTGCATTTGTAAGTCGTCAGCTTTCTTCGTCACCTCTTCGGCGGAGGAGACGCTGCCATAAATGTCCAATGGCATCAGCGGGATAAGATAATTACGGTCGAAGTCAGTCCTGCCGGCTTGCGTCAGACAAACTTTGATGTTGCACTTTTCACGGATAACCCGGTCGTAGATGCCAGGCGTATTAGCCGCGGCCATGCGTCCGGAAATGGCTTCATAAGTATCATCGTTAATGTCATCATATCCATAAAATTCTTTCGCCGCGATGAAAGCGGGGCGGGCGTAGGAACCATATCGAATATTCTCAAGATGCGGCCTAAAAAGTTTCCATCTCTCCGATAGCGCGATGCTTTGATCAAACATTCTGTCATATTCTTCGGGCTTCATGCCCGCGGTTATCAAGTCAGTCCTTGTGTAATGTGAAAACAGCGTCAGCACATCAACTTCCGCGTTAGTCCTCGATGATTCCGGCGGAAGATGTTCATGCGCATCAACGATTTCCATCCGCTCCATTGCTTCAATCAAATGTTCTTCTGTAGGTGTATAGTTCATTGTTTCCTCCTCACAGAAACCCGTTTTCTTCAGGGAAACGGGTTTCTTGCAAAAGAATATCATGTCGTATTGAATTCTGTCAAGTATAAAAATTTTCCTGGGTTCATCCGAAAATTGGGAGAGCATTGCATGAATCAAAATCGGAATTCGGATTTCGGAAATGGTATAACATTGTAGGCATTTTAATGAGGCGTCGCTATAAATTATTGACAAAAGGTTCAATATCAGATATAATTCATTTCAACGCCAAAAAGATAAACACTTGGGAGGTATTTAAATTGAACAGATACACATTGATACTAATAGCGGTTGCAATATTCCTTGTGGCAATCTATTCCGCCGATGCAGCCGTACCCAAAATCGCCTTTATACACATGGGGGACGATGGACCATTTACAAAGCCAGCCTTAGAATTTGCCAAGAAAGCGTTTGATACGAAGCAGTTGACTCGAAAACAATTGACGAGTACAGATTTAACACAATTTGCTGTCGTATGGTGGCACGATGGAGACACTGACCCAGGCGCGCTGACGAATCAAGAAATCGATGCGTTTTTGGATTACGCCAAAGCTGGCGGTGCAGTTTTACTGACAGCCTGGGCAATACGCTACGCGACACCCATGGGGCTCGAAGATGCTGAGGCGCGGCAATTTGGACCGGTGGAGGCTGATGGCATTGCAGTCGGAGTGACCGTGCTGAAAAAAACAGAAAATCTTCCGCTTTGGGATGGGTTGGAGAATATTGATGGCAAGCCGCCAAAAGCCGAAGATCGAATTCAGGTTAATTCCACGGGCTATCCAAAGAGTGGAGATTACTATGACAGAATCTGGAAGAATTTTATCACTGTCGCAAATGCTTGGGGGCCACCGGCAAACGATTGGACCGACAGGATAGCCGCTTTCGGCTACTGGAGAGTCGGCGACGGCAAAGTATTCAATATGAATTGGCGATTGCCCAATTTCCACAAGAATAACAAGAGCATCGATATGCTCGAAAAGCTGACCGCTAATACCATCGAATGGTTGGCGAGCGAATCAGCGTTTGCGTCCGTTTCGCTTCAAGGCAAATTGCCTGTTGTTTGGGGCAAAATAAAGATGTAATGGTTTTTGACTATATTAAGTAAGTTAGAATTAAATTTGTCCACTTTTCAAGAGCGCCGCTTGGATTTCGGAGCTGGGAACTTTTGCAACGA
>DTYX01000310.1 GCA_012961655.1 Candidatus Poribacteria bacterium | reverse complement strand
GCGCTACTACGAACGGCGCTACTACGAACGGCAGTTACAGGTGGAAGCATCCAACCGCGCGTGCCTGCGACGACGATGTCATTCACACGCACAGCAGAATTATGAATGAATTCAATACTTTCGGGGGCAATATTTCGCATCTTAGCAAGACTGCTCCACCAATAATCATGATTGCCTCTGATAAGCGCCTTTCTCCCTGGCAGTTGAGCTAACCATTGGAGGTCAATGATTGCTTCTTGTAGCTTCATCGCCCAAGAAGTATCTCCAACCACAACAACGAGGTCATCTTCAGCAACCATATCGCGCCATGCGGTAGATATTTTTTCGTCGTGATTTTTCCACTGCTCGCCGAATTTATCCATCGGCTTTGGATTGGCGCCTGATAGATGTAAATCAGCAATTGCCCAGACTTTCATTTTTTTCCGTTAAGTTCGTAGTAAGGCAATTCATTGCCGTTTAAGTTTGCTTCTGAATATAACTGCGTACTAACCCGACATATTGTCGGAAATGCCTCACAATAGTTTGCGCGCCGGCGTAAACCAACTGGTCAATGATAGTCTCGTATTCATGAACCAACCGATTGCGGATACCTGCTGTATGAGCAAGCGATCGCGCCAAATCTTTGGGTAACACTCCCAACTGACCCATTTTAATGAATGAGGAAAAATAATCCGCCGGTGGCGGTTCGCCACTACCAACGATAATTAATCCATTAACTTCGGTCGCGAATTCCACAATCAATTCGATGTCGCGTTCTGCTGCTCGCTTGATTTTGAAGTCCGATTCATATTCCTCAAAAGAATATTGAGTCAACTCTTCCAATTCACTGAGATATTCTATCACCCTGGCGAGTTTTTGATAAATAACGCCTCTGTTTCGCATTTTGGATTTTCCCTTCATTAAAAATATATCAAAATACAAATCATTCAGTTTTCGGAGATGTTCTGTATCCGCAAAGTGCTTAAAACCCATAACTTTGAATCGGTCGAATATTGAATACTGTCTCTCATAGATAACAATTCCGTGACACGCCGCTTCGTAACACAGCAATGGGTCAGCATGGTTGAGAATTACCATATCCACTTTGCCGGTTTGCACCGCGCCCACTAAATCCAGGCAAAGTTGGAGTTCTTTTTCAACGGGGATGGGATGTTTTGCCAGCAAGATGCCCAGGTCGATGTCGCTGTCTGGTCGCGCCAAACCTTTCGCCTGTGAGCCCAAGAGGACAACCATTTCGACGTCGTATTCGTGACACCATTGTTCAAATAGGGAGATATCCATGTTTTCCAGGCAAAACGGTCTCTTTATCGCCAAAATGTTTCCTCCTACAGTTTACTATACTGCAAGCGATTGTCCCCGCCACGCCGCTTTTATCTTCTGAACCTCTGGCCGAGATTCAAACTCTTCCGGTTTAGGGATACCGAAGGTTTCGCGTTTCACATCCAGGTAATAAAGATAATTCTCGAAGGTTACGTCTGGTGGACAACGATGGTCAACATGCGGAATCCAGCCACCTTCCAGGACGTAAGGTTTGATGCGTTTAATCTCAGCGCGGATGGCTTCTTTGCCGGCGATTAGCTTGTGTTTGTCTACACCGCCGAGAATGACAACTTTTTCGCCATATTTTTTACGGATGGCGACGGGGTCTGAACCGGGGTGGACATCGCACGGAAATATTCCGTTTACACCGCCAGCCAACCAGGGGTCAATCATGTCGTTGATGTCCCCATCACAGTCGGTGTAGATGATATCGCAGCCGTTGGGAATCAACTTATCGGTTATGCGCTTGTAATTCGGCGTGAGAAATTTCCATACCATCGTCGGCGAGATTATCGGACCACTATTGAAGCACATATCTTCCCACCCGGCTGCGTAATCAATCTTTATCTCCTTTCCAGCCCGTTCAATAACTTTACTGGTCAGCGTCGCTAAATGGGTGACCATTTCCATGACCAAATCAGGGTCATCGTAGCACAACATAGCGATGCCTTCAAAACCCGCCCAATTGCGCAACCATCCAAATATGCTGCCGATTCCGACGCCGACGGGTAAATCCCAATTAGGGTCATTATAGCGCGCTTTAATCTGTTCCCAGTCGTCCCGGTTTTCAGGATAACGGCTCGCTAAGTTAATATCTAAACGCGGCAGGAACAGTTCCTCCCACTCTTTGCGTCCTTTGAGCGGAAAATCAAGAAAATGTGGAATAGATGAATGACCGTCTTTAAATACCTGTTGTTTGACACCATTGCCATCGATGACTATACGATATTCATCGGTTTCCTCGATTGTTTCAGATTTGAAGCCGTGGGAAAGCCCCAAACCTACCGGCACACTACTCCTACGATGAAAGCAAAAATATCGGTCTGCCGCACTGTTGTCGTTGATGTCCTTCGGCAAACCTTGTTCTTGCCATACTGGAAAATTTTCCGCCCAATAGCCAAATTCCTCATCGGGGATATAATCTACAGGTTGAAAGTGCATCCATCGCACCCATCGTTCTCTGTGAGTCATACTTAGCTCCTTTTTCTTAATACGCCTGGTGTGAGTTGCTTACTTAATACGTAATTTTTTTTGCGATTTAATGATAACATATCCAACATAATGATTCAACAAATTATGGAGAAAGTCATCCCTCATTAAAGAGTTTCTATGGCAATTCTATGGAAATTGTTTGGTTGGTGAAATTCCAAATAATCACTCCCTCTTCCAATTGATGAAAGAAGCAGACACCTACTAAATCTTCTGCGTATTCTCCCCCGTGGTATCTACAGTTGCCAAAATTCTTAGACATTCTTGGACAACCTTCGTTTCTTGGACCCGTTAAAAACGGAATCTAACCGCCCCTTGACGCACTCCCGTTATACGGGAAGAAATCTATTTCTTCCACGTGAATATTCAAAAAACGCCACTGTGCGCCACCTTTCCCTTACGGGTAGGCTTTTTAAGCTTTTTCTTCCTAAAAGGTCGAGGGAATGTGTCCCAAAATACTTTATGCAAATTCACAGAAGCGTTGAAATCCGCATTTGCGCAATATCCGCAATAAAAACATCGAAACAGTGATTTGTTCGAGAACCTCTCGCCAAATCCACCGCACTTATTGGCGGTTTACGAAGTAAACTGCTGAGCGTAGCGAACAGATTTGCGATGTAAATGCCCCATTTACGCTTTTGACTAAAATTGAATGCTCTAACGCTTTATAACGCAAGTTAAATTCCAACTTACCTTTGAGCCAGCAGGTGAATTTCCGGTTGAATTTCTTGCTTCGCTTTTCTCCCTTTCTATTCCTAAATTTACGAAGATATTCGATAATTATTACATCGACGCCATATTTAACGGCAATGTCTACAATTTCTCTTGAAATCTTATGAGCGTAAGCATCATTCATTTCTCCTATCTGTTTCCATAATTGTTTATTTGACCTTTCACCTTTTACTCCTTTGCCGCTTTTCTTTTGTTTGTTGAAAATCTTTTGAAGGTGACGTAACCTATGAGCTTCTATCGAATCTGCGCGGAAGAATAAAACGTTTACAATCTTACCATTCTTCGTGTAATTCGTGATTGTAATTCGCGTAATTCGTGATACCATTCGGTTTTGCCTCTCCTTTTCTTTGGAACAAGAGTAGGAGAGAGAATCTTCCATTCTTGTGACTGTAAAATCTTTAATTGTTTTTTCCCTATCGAAACTGGATAATTTATGAAAACCCATTCTCCTTGTGAGTATACTTTTAATCGAACAAACTGATTCATTATATCTAGCAACTCTATTTCATAAGTACCTTTGTAAAAAGTAGGTAGGTTGAAAGGACTAGGGGGCGAGGGTGGATTTTTGCTTTTATTTTTCTTTTTACGGTTTTTCCAATTTTCTCTATTGGTTAGATAACTTTTGCACATCCCGGTCGCTGTATTAATGCAACTTAGGATATAATGTATGTATATCAAGAGGAGGGTTTGGATGAGCTTTAGATTTAAAAGAAATCTTTTCAATACAATAGTGATTAGCGGCTAGTGCTAGTGGCTTAGCCGAAAACAAGCACTATTCACTATCCACTTTACACTATTCACTATCCACTCTTTTTGCTGACACACTCCTTTTTGAAGGGTTAAATCAATGTAGGTAGCAAGCACTTCATTTAAAATATTAATAGTATCATGAAGGGCTTCTCCTTTTCCTTTGTTGGGATTGTTAATTTTGACTTTTATCGTTTTGATTGCTTTTGCCACTTTTTTCTTCCTTATCTATCAGTTCCTTGACTTTCTTTTTAAATTGCTGGCTTCTTTGCCCATATAATCGTGCTGAAAAGGAAGTAACAATTGCCAACATATCCTCTACTAATTCTTGGGTTGCATCCTTCTTCACTTCCTGCTGAGTAACAACTTCTATAGACACGCCGTGACTAGAGCAAAATTCAACCAGATATGTATATCCGAATCGAGCTAATCTATCTTTAAATTCAACAAGGACGATGTCAACTTCCTTTGGTGATAGCAGCATTTATCCGTAGCGGCGTGGCTCT